>JANOOW010000168.1:0-2927 GCA_031421555.1 Hyphomicrobiaceae bacterium
GAAAACAATAGCTTGACCAATTTCATCATTGGACAGACCGATTGATTTCGGTGCTCTAGGTACCAGCTAGGTACCAGCCGAACAAACTTCGCGCACCGTGCTCGTCCGCCGCCGGCACACTGCGCCTGCAAAATGGTTTAAAAATTGAGCTCTCACCGCAGTCCGGGCAGTGTGGCGGCAACCGTTCATCTGGCCATGCGATCCTCTAGGCGAAATCCCGGTTCGACGATCACACGCGCCGCCCGATTTGAAGTATCGATCAATCTGGCATGACGAGCCGGAAACTCTTGAGTGTGGGGCGTTCAGCAAGTTCCTTCACCAACGTCAGAAGCGGGTTTTCCATTATAGGATAATCCGTCGCGATTGGCCCGCCGTCCTTGAGAGCGCGATATTGGCCATCGTCATAGAAGGCAGCGAGAAGCAGATCGTCATCGGATGCGAACGGCCCTCGTGACGCGCGGATGCGTGCTAGTGCTGGTGGCACCAGGGCGCCAGGCCGAACGGTGATTGGCGCTGCACCGCGGGTGATCCGATCGTAGAGATTGGGGTCGATCGTGCCGGCGATCTCGCCATAGCCGCCCCGCACGTACAGACGAACCTCGTCGGGCACGGTGGTGTAGCGTGCGACGGCCTTGTCGCGACCGACGACGTTGAGTACCGCTTGCGTGACTATGTATTGCGCGAATGGGCTGACCACGATCGGATATCCAAGGTCTTCGCGCACGTGCCAAGCCTCTTCGAGGATCTCCTCCAGGCGGTCTTTCATGCCCATCGCTTCAAGCTGATAGGCGAGGTTTGAGACCATGCCTCCAGGGCACTGGTGCAAGAAATGAAACTCATCGTATTCGTTGGGCGTACCGATTGGCTTGTGCTCCTTCGCCGCGATGTAACGCAATCGCTCGGCGACTTCCTCGACGGGAGCAAGGTCGATCGCGACCTCGTGACCGCGCCGACGCAGGTTGCGCGCGACCCGTTCTGTAGGTGAGTGCGACACGCCGTTGGCGAGGGTCGAGGTCGCCGTGTGTACGACATCGACGCCGTGCTCGACGGCTTGCAGCACGACGTAGGGGGCCAGCCCAGAGTTGCAGTGAGTGTGGATTTGCAGCGGGCGATTGCCGAGCGCGCGCTTGATCGCCGGCACCAGCGTCGCTATCCGTTCGGGGGTAAGCAGGCCGCTGGCATCCTTGAGGAAGACCGCGTCGACACCATGCTTGACGAGCTCGCGTACCTTGCCAGAGTAGTAGACGTCGGTATGAACCGGGCTCCATGTGTAGACGAGTCCACCAGCAACATAGAGGCCGTTGCGCTTAGCCGCCTTGATCGGAATTTCGAGATTGCGCATGTCATTCAGCGCGTCGTACGGTGTGTGATAACGCATCCCGTTAGCCGCAAAACGTTCCGCCGCCAGTTCGACGACGTCATCGGCAAAGAACTCGAACGTGAACAGGCTTTGGCCACGGGTGTGGACAATCAGCGGCGTCTCGGTCACCCACGACGAGAGAATGCGCATCCGCTCCCAAGGATCTTCCTTTAGATAGCGCACGCATACGTCGAAGACGGCGCCACCAACCAGATCGATGGCCTCGAAGCCTGCTCGATCTAATCGCGGGGCGATCTCTTTCATCATCGCCGTGGTCATCCGTGTCGCCCACAAGCATTGATGTGCGTCACGCAGCGTCACATCAATCAAGCGAATTTTTCGTGCCATATTTCATACCCGGCAATCGCTTAGGTCTCGATCTCGAATTCGTCCTGGATCAACGCCCTTATCTGCTTTTTCAGCGCGATAAATTGCAGATCATCCTCATTGCGCGGACGTGGCAGCTTGACCTCGATGTCGGCTTTCACGGTTCCCGGTCGCCTAGTCATGACCACAATGCGATCCGACAGGATAATCGCTTCCTCAATTGAATGAGTGACCAGCACAACGGTCTTTTGCGTGGTGGCCAGTATGCGCGCGGTCTCCTGCTGCATGAGTTGCCGGTTTTGAGCATCCAGCGCCGCGAACGGCTCATCCATCAGCAGGATATCGGGATTGACGGCCAGTGCGCGGGCAATCGAGACCCGCTGGCGCATGCCGCCCGAAAGCTGGTGCGGAAAGCGGTTCTCGAAGCCTTTCAAGCCAACGAGACTTATATAATCGGAAACAATGCGCTGCCGATCCGCCCGCGCGACATTTTTGACTTCGAGACCAAACGCAATGTTGTCCTCGATGCTCAGCCAGTGGAACAAAGCGTAGTCCTGAAATATCATTGAGCGCTGCCAGCCGGGCCGAGTTACCGGTTTTCCGTCGACGGTGATTTGCCCTGAGGTCGGCTGCTCGAACGCCGCGATCAAGTTCAGCATTGTTGTCTTGCCGCAACCGGAGTGGCCGAGGATGGAGCAGAACTCGTTGTCCTTGACGGAGAATGACACGTCCTGCAAGGCAACTACTGACGGATCTTCCGGGCTATGCCCCGGAAACACCTTGCTTACCGAAGTCGCGATCAAGCTACTCATGCCGAAAGCGCCCGCGACCAAGGCATGAAGCGGCGCCCTGCATAACGGATGATGCGGTCGATGATGAGCCCGACCAGGCCGATCGTAATCATGCCGACGATGACGTAGTCGGTCCGCAGCACGGTTCTCGCATCGTTGATCAAGAAGCCGAGCCCGGAATTGGCCCCGACGAGTTCGGCAGCGACAAGTGCCATCCAGCCAACACCTAGGCCGACACGGATGCCGGTCAGGATATGCGGCAATGAGGCCCTAAGCACCACGCGGCGAAGAACTTGCGTTTCGCCGGCACCCAAACAGCGCGCGGCGCGAACCAAATTAGGCTCGATGTTTTTGACACCGGCGATGGTGTTGAGCAAAATCGGAAAGAACATGCCCAGGAAGATAATGAACTGGTTCTGCGTGTCGCCGATGCCGAACCACAGGATCGA
>JANOOW010000169.1:0-5043 GCA_031421555.1 Hyphomicrobiaceae bacterium
ACTGACGGTCGAGGCCGGACGCATCACATCCATCGCAACCCGAACTTGAGCTATCTCAGGTCGTTGATTCTGCGGAGTGGTATAAGGAGTAGAACGACTTAAAAGCGTGACCGACTGACGTCCGTTCTAGGTTCTGGGGTCGACCCGGCAGCGGGCAGACGATGTCAAAATGCCATGCGCGGGTCCGGTTGCGTCGGAGGGCGTCGGCTGCCAGTTGGTTTCGTGGCGGGTCTCGACCGTTTTGGGTCCCTGTTAAGTCGGGAAACGCGCCCTGTTACGCCGGATAAGGTCCCTGATCGCGCTTTGAAATTCCCTGTTAATTTCGCAGGGAATTTAACCGGTAACTAATTGACATCGCCTGCAAATAAGCCGATTATATGGGTTTTCAATTGCCCGAAGTCGCGAATTTTCCCTGTTAATTGGGTTCTTGTGCCCAGAGACGGGTTCGCTCCTGCCTGTTTCCACCGCCATAATTCGTTGTGTCCGGCCCGGACAGATAGGCAACAGATCGTTACCTAGGACATAGGTAACGACCCGGTGTCGAATGGGATGCCGAGCCGGGCCGTTGACCGGCAAAGACAGTCGATGAACTGATGGGCGCCGGCGCAGATCCACGTGGCTGCGGATCCAGCACTCCCCCTCGTGCATCCACGGCGTGAAAAAACTCTTGTATCCGGCCGCGAAGGCCTAAACACTTCGAGAGTCGTCGAAGCCGGCGTCGCCGTAAAGACCGCCGCGCAGACCGCAAAAAACATCGAGCTTTGCAAATGACAATTCGCGGCACCACGAAACTCATCGCGCACCTCGGTTACCCGACCGAGGCGTTCAAAGCACCGATGATCTACAACCCGTACTTTGAGAAGCATGGAATCGACGCTGTTGTTGTACCGATGGGCTGCAAGGCCGACGACTACGCTGCCTTCTTGAAGTTGGTCTTCAAGCTTTCGAATATCCACGGCGCGTTGATCACCATGCCACACAAAGTGACCACGGTCGGTCTGCTCGACGAGATGTCGACGACCGTCAAGGTCGCGGGCTCCTGCAATGCGGTCCGGCTCAGTGCTCATGGGGGACTGACCGGTGACATGTTCGACGGCGAAGGATTTGTCCGGGGCGTACTGCGAAAAGGACGTAAGCTCCAAGGCACGCGTGCGCTTGTCACCGGCTGCGGCGGTGTCGGCTCCGCCATTGCGGCATCCCTTGCGAAAGCGGGCGTTGGCGAGCTGGCGCTATTCGACGCCGATGGGCCGGTGATGAACGGTCTGGCGGACAGACTGCGCGCCAACTACGGCGACCTCGAAGTGCAGGCCGGCTCAAACGACCCCGCCGGCTTCGATGTCGTTGTCAACGCAACGCCGCTGGGCATGAACGATGGCGATCCGCTGCCGATGGATGTCGACCGGATCGCACCCTCGGCCTTCGTCGGCGAGGTCGTGATGAAAACGGAAATCACACCTTTCCTCGCGGCTGCCCGAGCTCGCGGCTGTGCCTATCAGGTCGGCACCGACATGCTCTTCGAGCAAATTCCAGCTTATCTCGAGTTCTTCGGCTTTCGGACGGCGACTTCGGACGAATTGAGATCTGTGGCGCAAATACCGTCCAGATAAATAGACGTTCTGGACGAGATCGAAAATACTGTGCCGTGCATCGTTGATGGGCCTCAACGTGGAGCGAAAATTGCGCGTAGCGCCTTGAGCAGGTCCGCGAACCGCAACGGCTTGACCAGAAGATGGCCTTTCGAAAATGCGGCCGGGTGCTGATCGCTCGCGTAGCCGGACAGCGTAACGAAGGGTAGCGACAGGCGCGCAAGCTCGATCGCGATCGGCTCCGAGGTCTCACGCCCGAGATTGACGTCAAGGACCGCGACGTCGCAAACATCTGCGCGGATTAGATGAAGCGCTCGCGCCGCGCTGGATGCTGGCCCGGTGACGACGTAGCCAGCGTCGTTCAGCTGCCCGGCCAGATCGAGCGCGATGAGCGGATCATCTCCGCCACCAATACGCGCTTCATCTTTCATCCTTGACTGGCAATTTTTTTATATCGCCCCCAGATTCGAGTGCCTTGTAGGCCGGACAAACTAGCCGCCACGTCAGGCCGGCAGGAGCGAAATCCAGATTAACGGCTCCGTCGACGCTGAGTTTGGCCATGGTGGCGATGACGGTAGATCCGAACCCCCTACGTGCGGGCTTTCGCACTTGTGGACCGTCCCGCTCGATCCATTCGATGGCGAACTGATCTTGATCCGCGCGCCAGGCGATTTCGATCCTGCCGTTTTTGCAGGATAGCGCACCATATTTATTTGCGTTGGTGGCAAGCTCGTGCAGAGCGAGGCCGATGCCCTGCGCTGCTGCAGCGGTTAAACGCAAATTTGGGCCGCTCATACTAATGCGAGTCCCAGCAATGTCCTCGAAGGGTGCGAGCTGGGCGCGCACCAATTCGCCGACGTCGACGCCCTGCCAGTCGTTTCGCACCAGCAGGTCCTGGTTGGCGGAAAGCGCCTGAATGCGCTCACCGAAGCGGGCAATGAAATCGGTCGGGCTGCTGCTCACAGTTTGCCGGGCGATCGCCTGCACGACCGAAAGTATATTTTTAGCGCGGTGGTTGACCTCGCGCATCAGCAAGTGGATGTGCTCCTCCCGCGCCTTTCGTTCGGAAATATCGATGACCATGCCGATGACACGATCGGGCTCGCCTTGAGCGCCCTTGAGAATGCGGGCACGATCGTGGCACCAGATAGAGTGGCCCGCCTTGTGGCGGATGCGGTAGTCGAGCGCGAAACCGTTGCCGGTGGCGATCCCTTCTTCGATCAGGGGCCATGCCCGCGCTAGATCATCAGGATGGATGAGGCTGCGCCACGCCTCCCCGGTGCCCGGGACCTCGTCGACGCCATAGCCAGTTACTTGCGTGAACGCTGGCGTCCTGATCACGTCTCCTGTCGCCGGTAAGAATTCGTAGTGCATGGCGCCCGCAGCCAGCTGGGCCACTTCCGCGCGCTCGATCGCGATCGCACGCTCTAAATCGAAGCCTTTGCGTTCGGTGATGTCTTCGATGACGCTGATGAAGTACTCGACGGCGCGATCGGATTTGCGGACGCAGCCGACGGTCAAGCGGCCCCAAACGGTGGACCCGCCCTTACGAAGATAGCGCTTGTCCATCTGGTAGGTGTCGATCTCGCCGGTCAGTATGCTCTGGACCTGCGCTAGGTCGGCATCGAGGTCGTCAGGATGAGTGATGTCCTGGAACGTCATCTCCACAAGCTCGGCAGGGGTGTATCCGACGATGCGCGCCAAGCTGTCGTTGACCCGAAGCCACCGCCCGTCCGGGGCAACGAGGGCGACGCCCACAGCTGCGTTCTCGAAGGTGGCACGGAACCGCGCCTCGCTGTTCTTAAGTGCGAGTTCGAAGCGTTTACGCTCGCTGATCTCTGTGACCCAGGTGCCAGCCAGTTCGATGCGACCGGAGGGGCCGCGCACGGGAAAGAAACCTGTCAGCCAATATCGCTGCGTGCCAGGCTCACGCGGGGTTTCGCCAGATAGCTCGAGATCAGAGATGATGTCGCCTGTCTCGAAGACACGCTCGATGATCGGGTCGATGGTTGGTGCGTTCGCGGGTAATAGCTCGGCGACGCTCCGGCCGATGTGGTCCGCCGCGGCAATGCCGTTTATCTCGGCGAGTTCGTCGTTGACGCGGACATAGCGGTGCTGGCGGTCGAAATAGGCCAATCCGAGCGGCGCGCTCGTCAAGAGGGTTTCGAGTTCCGCAGTGCGCAGCTGGAGCCGCTGCTCAGACGCCTTGCGCTCGGTGATATCGCGAATGATCTTCGAAGCAGCCGTGATACGGCCCGCAACATCGCGCAGCGGCGAGATGGTCACGGAGACCTCGATCGGATGTCCATCCTTGCGGTGGCGAATAGTCTCGTGGTGCTCGATGCGCTCGCCCCGGGCAACGCGGGCGAGAATGTCGTCCTCCTCGGCTTGCCGGTCGCCCGGCAATAGACGGCGGATCGACTGCCCGATCATCTCGGCGGCGGTATAGCCGAACATGTGCTCGGCCCCGGCATTCCAGGTCATGATGGTGCCGTCCAGTGATTTACTGACGATGGCGTCGGCCGACGAGGTGACGATGGCCGCTAGCCGCACCTGGTCTTCCGCCGCCTCTTTGCGTGCGGTGATGTCCTGCACGACACCGATCATGCGCACCGGGCGCCCTTCGTGTTGCACGACCGTGCCGCGACTCGCAAGCCAGCGGCGAACGCCGTCGGCGCCATCGACACGAAACTCGACGTCGAAGGGCGGGCCGCCGGCCGCCGCCGCATCGAAGGCTGTAACCACCTGGGTCCTGTCTTCTGCGACAATCCGGGATCGCCATCCATCGCTGGCGTCGGCTGACGTGGCGGGGTCGATGCCCAGCAGTGCCGCCACGCGATCGTCCCAGCGGTTGCGGCCGCTGACGAGATCCCTATCCCACGCGGCGAGGCCGGCACCGGACATGGCGATCTGTAGCCGCTGCTCGCGTTCGCGGACAGCCTGCTCGGCGGTAATTCGTTCCCATGACTGTGCGAGCACGTTGACCACGGTCGCGAGCCAGGCAACGTCGTCGTCGCTGAACCGCTCACGCCGGCTTGAGCCGAGCGCGAAGGTCCCAAGCACATTACCGCCGGTGCCGCGCAGCGGATGGCAGACAAAATCTTTCACCCCAAGTTCGCGCACGAACGCGCCGGCGGGATCGGTGCCGATGCGAGCGGCGTCGGCGACGAGGATATTGCCGGAGCTGGCGACCAAGCCGCAAAACGCTTGGTTAAGCTTGATGCACTGCGCCTCGGCCCGCCGCTGGGGGGGGATCCCGCGATCGAAGACCATCTCCAGCTTCTGCTGCTCGGGCTCCAAACGGTAAATGAATACCACATCGGCATCGAACTCGGATGCCACGTGCTCGAAAACCTGGCGGGCGGCGGCGGCGGCATCGCTGGCGACGATCAGGTCGGAGGTGACCTTAAGTAGAAGCGCCTGCCGCTCGGAGTGGCGCCGCAGCACATCCTCGGAC
>JANOOW010000170.1:0-7457 GCA_031421555.1 Hyphomicrobiaceae bacterium
TGTGCTTCAGGCACAACGCCGCGATCGTCGCCATCGAGCCTTGCCAGTCGCGGCGCGGTTCGTGCGGATAGATCGTCGCGTGATCGACGAACTTGCCAGTCGCATCGACGACGGCGATCTTCACGCCAGACCGAAATCCGGGATCTAGGCCCATGGTCGCGCGCTGACCGGCGGGAGCGGCCAACATCAAATCTTTCAGGTTTTTCGAGAAGATCGACACGGCTTCGGTGTCGGCGCGCTCCTTCAACCGCGACATCAGATCGACCGACAGCGTCACGTGCAGCTTGGCTTTCCAGGCGAGCCGCGCGGTATCGGACAACCACTTATCCGCGGGCCGTCCGCGGTCAGCCAAGTTGAACGCGCCCATGATCTTGCCGTCCGCGGGATGCGGCTGTTTCTCGTTCCTCGGCACGTCGAGTTCGAGATCGAGGAAGCCTTCGTTGCGGCCACGAAACATTGCGAGCGCGCGGTGCGAGGGCACCTCCTTCACCTTCTGCGAGAAATCGAAATAGTCGGAGAACTTCGCGCCCTCGGCGTCCTTGCCCTTTAGTACCTTCGACGTGATGAGGCCGGTGTCCCACAGCCAGTCGCGCAAGCTGCCGACGAGGTCCGGCTTTTCGCCGATTCGCTCGATCAGGATGTGCCGCGCGCCATCGAGCGCCGCCTTGGTGTCGGCGACACCCTTCCCGGCGTCGACATACTTTGCGGCTTCCTGGTCCGGCACCAGAGATGGATTGGCGATCAGCGCATCGGTCAACGGTTCGAGACCGGCTTCGCGCGCGATCTGCGCCTTGGTGCGCCGCTTCGGCTTGTGCGGCGCGTAGAGATCCTCAAGATCGACCTTGGTTTCCGCCGCATTGATCGCGCGCGCGAGATCGCCGGTGAGCTTGCCCTGCTCGTCGATGGATTTCAGCACCGTCGCGCGGCGATCTTCAAGCTCACGCAGGTAGCCGAGCCGCTCGTCGAGGTTCCGCAGCTGCGTATCGTCGAGCCCGCCCGTCTTTTCCTTGCGATAGCGCGCGATGAACGGCACCGTCGCACCTTCGGCCAGCATCTCGACCGTAGCCGTGACTTGCGCCACCTGCACGCCGAGTTCACGGGCAATCTGGGCATTGATTTTGTCGGCGGTGCTCATGACGATCTCCTGCAGATTCTTCAGCCTCGGTAGCACCTACATCGACGCGAATGAAGGCGTCTTTAGTGGTTGCATCTTTTCGGTGGTTGCATCCGACTCCGCTGTGCAGAGCCGGCCGGATGCAACGAGCACATCAATGGCTATGCTGGCCGGCGGCGACAACTGCCAGCAAAAACCCGATCTCGAATACCTGCTCGATGGCGCCGAGCACATCGCCGGTATAGCCGCCGATCAGGCGCTTGGACTGAAACGCCAGCAGCATCGCCGGGATGGCGCCACCGGCCAGGCCAATGAAGAAACAGGCGGGGTCGATCATGAACACCGGGGCCAGTCCGAACGCGGCAGCGACGATCATCTCGCGATCGGTGACACCGGTTGCCAGCGGCTTGACCTTGGCTGCGCCGGCATCGCCCGCATAGGGCATCGCCTGGATCGCAACAACGGTCGCCAGCCGCGCCGACGCGTGCGCCGCGATCAGCGCGCCAATTGCAGTTGCCGCATCTAATGACGCCACTGCCGTGACCTTGAAGGCCAACGCCAGCAACAGCGCCACCGCACCGTACGTACCGATGCGGCTGTCCTTCATGATCTCCAGGCGGCGCGCGACGCTCAGCCCACCACCGAGACCATCGGCGGTGTCGGCGAGGCCGTCTTCATGGAAACAACCGGTCACGATGATACCGGCCGCAACCGCGATCAGCGCTGCGAGATACACCGGCCAAACCTGGGTCGCGCCCCACAGGGCCAGCGCCGATATACCGCCGACCATCCCGCCAACAAGCGGGAAATACTTGGCCGAGCGGTCGAGCCATTCGGTTTCGAACGCGGGGAAACTCGGCACCGGGATGCGTGTCAGGAATTGCACCGCCACCAGGAACAGCGTCAGCTCGCGGCGGATCATGCGCGTGGCGCTTCGGCGGCCGCGAGTACATCGGCGAGATTGGCCATGCCAGTCATGATAGATGCGGCTGCGCGTACCAGGGGAATGGCAAGCGCAGCACCTGTCCCCTCGCCAAGCCGCAATCCCAAATCGAGCAGCGGCTTGGCTTCGAGATGATTGAGCAGCGCCTGATGACCAGGCTCGGCGGAACGATGCGCGAAGATCAGACGCTCGCCTAAGTTCGGTACAAGCGCCACTGCTGCGGCCGCGCAGGCCGTCGCGATGAAACCGTCGACGAGCACGATGCGGCGGCGCGCCGCACCTTGCAGCATGGCACCCACCATCATCACCATTTCGAAACCGGAAAATTCGGCGAGAGCGGATGCCGGGTCGCGCGTGGGGGCTCGCGCAAACGCTGCTTCGAGGACGGTGCGCTTGTGTTCGATCCCGCCAGGTGGGACACCGGCGCCAGGGCCAACGAGTGCGCCAAGCGGGATGCCCGTCACGGCGTGCGCAACAAGCGCTGCCGCACTCGAATTGCCGATGCCGATTTCGCCCAGCGCAAGGATATCGGCGCCGGCCTGGATCTGATCGTCAGCGATCGTCATGCCGGCGTTGAAAGCATCATCGAATTGGCGTTGCGTCATCGCAGCCTCACGCCGGCTATTGCGTGTGCCGCCGTCGATGCGGTTACTGATCAACATCGAATGTGGTGCCAACGGCCGCAACAACCCGCAGTCGACGAGCACGATCTTGGCGGCCACCTGTTCGGCCATGATGTTGGCGCCAGCCTGCCCGTCGAGCACCAGTTGCGCGATCAATCCCGACACGTCCGATGGGTAGGCCGTGACGCCTTCCGCCGTCAGCCCGTGATCGCCGGCGAAAATGATGAGACAGGCGGCCCCAAGCGATGCTGCCGCCTCGCCCCGGATAAGCGCGATCTGGACGGCCAACTCCTCGAGCCGGCCTAAAGCGCCGACGGGCTTCGCCTTGCCATCGATCAGCGCCCGCAAGCGCGGCTCAGCCGTTCGGTCTAGCGGTGGAATTTCGGGAAGGATCATCTTGCCGTCAGCCACGGATGAAGTCGGCGGCTTCGCGGGAGGGCTGGGGAACTTCGGTGACGAAGCCCTCGAACTCTTCGAGCCCGCGCGGCACGGGTCCACCGTGCGCCCAATCCAGCAACTCCACGGTGTGGATGATCGGCGTCTTGGTGCCGAGCCCGATCTGCGTGATGCAACCGATATTGCCAGCAGCAATGATGTCGGCGTTGACGCTCTCGATGTTGGCGGCCTTGCGGGCGCGCAATTGGCCTGCAAGATCCGGTTGCAGAATATTGTAAACGCCGGCCGAACCGCAGCAGATGTGACCCTCGGGCACGTCGAGCACGGTAAACCCCGCCTGCTTCAGCAGCGTCTTCGGCTCATCGGTAAGCCGCTGGCCATGCTGCATCGAGCACGCCGAGTGATAGGCCACCCGGATCGACGACCAGCGTTTCGGCGGACCGATATCGTATTGCGTCAGGAACTCGGAGATGTCCTTCGTCATCGACGAGATTTTGGCGGCGCGGAAAGCATAGCCCTCGACGCGCGCCATCATGTGCCCGTAGTCCTTGACGGTGGTGCCGCAGCCAGACGCGTTGATGATAATGGCATCGACCGGTTCGCGCTCGATGATCTTGGACCAGGCGTCGATATTGGCTTTGACGAAGGCGTGCGCCTCCTGCTCCTTGCCCATGTGGTGGACGAGCGCGCCGCAACATCCAGCACCCGCCGCCACCTCGACGTCGACACCGCGGCGGGCGAGCAGACGTATCGTCGCGTCATTGATATCGGGCCGCAAAACCTGCTGCGCGCAACCGGCCAGCATGATGACTTTCGCGCGCCGCTTTTCACTCGTCGCGGCGGTACCCGCGCCGGCGAACTTCGCCGTTCGCCCGCTTGTGCGCGGCGCGAGATCGATCATCGCGGCCAACTCCGGCAGGCCGACGCGGCGCATCATAGATGTGAACGGACGGCCGAGCGGGGCCAACATCACGGCTTTGCGGAACCGCTCGGGATAGGGCACGACGGCGGCCAGCATGCGGCGGATCAAGCGATCCTTCAGCGAACGCGTTCCGGTTTCCTCGATGTGCACACGGGCGAGATCCACGAGGTGCATGTAGTCGACGCCGCCAGGACACGTCGTCATGCAGGAGAGACACGAGAGACACCGGTCGACGTGATGCTGCACCTGAGGGCTCGCATCGCGGTCGCGTTCGAACATGTCCTTCATCAGATAGATGCGGCCGCGCGGACTGTCGCGCTCGTCGCCGAGCAGCACATAGGTCGAGCACGTGGCCGTGCATAGGCCGCAGTGCACGCAACGCTTGAGGATCTGATCGGCCTCGGCAAGACGCGGATCGGTTAGTTGCTCGGCCGTGAAGTTGGTCTGCATTTTCGTGTGCTCTAATGGCTCGCATACATGCGGCCAGGGTTCAGAATTCCGGCAGGATCGAACGTGGCTTTCAGTTTTGCGGTGATGCGCGCGATCCCCTGTTCGAGCGGCTGGAACACGTCGACTGCCGCGCGCACCGGCGTCTCGGCCCGGATCAGCGTGGCATGTCCACCATGCACCGCCATGATGCGGCGAATGTCGGTGGCCCCCGCATCCGCCGACGATGGCACCTCCACCCAGATCAAGCCGCCCGACCAATCATACATCGCATCGACGTTCATGTATCGGCGCATATCGCTGACGAGCTTGGGGCCGAGGCGCGGCGTGGTCGATATACGCCACAACGTCGCCGTCGAGTCCTGCAAGACGGACAGCTGACGCATCTCGTCCCAGAACGCCACCGAGCTATCGTGCTCGAGCACATGGATTTCGCCGAAATGCTTGAGCAGCCCGGTGAGCTTGCCCGTGCGATAGCCGATGAAGCTTTCGAAGTTCTCAAGCCGAAGCGCCGTGACGGAGGTGCCAGCGGATCGCAGCCCCGCGTGCCACAGCCGGCGCGCAAGGCCGGCCTGCAGATGCACGGTGCCCGATACCTCGAACGGCGAGCCCAGCGCCTGGCACATCGCCTCCATCGCGATCTCGTCGGGCAAACCTGCGAACGCCAGCGTCGCCTGCGTTTGAGGCTTTGGCAGAACCTTGAACGTCACTTCGGTCAGAACCGCGAGCGTGCCCCAACTTCCCATCAGACCGCGCGCGACATCGATGCCGGTAACGTTTTTCATGACACGGCCGCCGGACTTGATCGCATCGCCGTTGCCGGTGATGGCCGCGACACCAAGGATGTGATCGCGCGCGGCACCCGACATCACCCGGCGCGCACCCGACAGGTTGGTCGCAAATACCGCGCCGATGGTGCCCTTGAGCGGCGCTTCGCCCATGGCCGGCCCCAGGTCGACTGGCTCGAACGCCAGCATCTGATTATTGATCGCCAGTTCGGCTTCGATGCGCGCCAACGGCGTACCGGCGCGTGCCGACATGACGAGTTCGGTCGGCTCATAAAGTGTGATACCCGACAGGCTGGATGTCGTAATCGGCATTGCCGCCTGCACGGCACGCCCGATCGCCCGCTTGGTGCCCGCGCCGATGATCTCGACGGGGACCTTACCGGCCGTTGCATCGCGCAGCAGATTGGCCAACTCCCAGTCGACCGCTGGCCGGTGTACGTGTTCCAATATTGTTTATCCAGCTCGGTGGGAGTCGTTGATCTGATCAGGCGGCAAGGTGCGTCGATGGCATGATCGGCTGGCGGCCATCGAGCGGGAAGACTTTCGCCGGGTTGAGCAGCCAGTCCGGATCGAAGACGGTCTTGATCCGCATCTGCAGACCTAGGTCTACTTCGGAGAACTGCACCCGCATCAAGTCGCGCTTCTCGATACCGACACCGTGCTCCCCGGTGAGGCACCCGCCGACCTCCACACACAATTTGAGAATATCGGCACCGGCTACCTCGGCGCGCAAGCCTTCGGCGGGATCGTTGGCGTTGTAGAGGATCAGGGGATGCAGGTTGCCATCGCCGGCATGGAAGATGTTGGCGACCCTCAAGCCTTCGCGGTCACAGATTTCCGTGATGCGGCGCAGCACCAGCGGCAACTGGCCGAGCGGGATCGTACCATCCATGCAGTAGTATTCGGAGATCCGGCCGAGCGCGCCGAACGCCGACTTCCGGCCCTTCCAGATCTTGGCGCTTTCTTCCGCGCTCTCGCTTACGCGCAGTGTTTGCGGATTGAAGGCCTTGGCGATCTCGACGATGCGGTCCAGCAACGCTGCGATTTCGGCCTCGGAACCCTCTACCTCGATGATCAGCAGCGCTTCCACGTCCATCGGGTAGCCGGCGTGGGCGAAAGACTCGCAAACGTGGATGGCAAGCTTATCCATGTACTCCATCGCAACCGGAATGATGCCGCTTGCAATGATGGCGGATACGCACGCACCGGCCGTCTCGCTGGATGAGAAGCCCAGCATCATCGGGCGGGCGCCTTCCGCCGCCCGCAAAATGCGAACGGTTGCTTCGGTGACGATGCCGAACTGGCCCTCTGAGCCGATGCATAGGCCGAGCAGGTCATACCCGGATGCATCGAGGTACGAACCGCCGATGTCGACGATCTCGCCGTCCATCATGACCATCTTGAAACCGAGCACGTTGTTGGTGGTGACGCCGTACTTGAGGCAGTGCGCGCCGCCCGAGTTCATCGCGAGATTGCCAGCGATCGTGCAGGCCAATTGGCTCGATGGGTCCGGCGCGTAAAAGAACCCTTTCGGGCTGACCGCTGCCGAGATTGCGAGATTGGTGATGCCGGACTGCACGCGAGCGGTGCGGCTTTGATAATCGATGTCGAGCACCTTGTTCATGCGGCTGACACCGACGACGACCGCATCTTCGGCCGGCAGCGCGCCTCCGCACAACGAGGTGCCGGCACCGCGCGCGACCACCTTGATGCCACCATCGCGGCAGAAGCGCAGGACACGCGCGACATCTTCCGTCGTCCGCGGCAACACAACTGCGAGCGGCATGCGCCGGTAAGCTGTCAATCCATCCGTTTCGAAGGCGCGCCGGCCATCTTCGTCGCCGATCACTGAGTCGGCGCCGACCAGCGCCGCAAGTTGACGAACGATCTGGTCGCGGCGGGCAATGATGGCAGTGTCTGGGGTTGGCAAGGCAATGGCTGACACGCAGACCTCCCGGGGCACGACTGTGCAGGCTTGTTGTGTCTCTTATGCGCGATCCGGTGCGCGTTAAGCAATGCGCACATTTTCGCGCTTTCATGAATTGGCGCAGCGCCTGCGATTATTCAGCGAACGCTGGATCTTCAACACAGCTATGAAACAGTCATTCACCTATGCAATATGGACGACACACTATAGTCGCGCCACAGCATAATCAACAGGACGGAAAAGGTCTTGCAACATAACCCACGTGCCGCGCAAAAGGATACATCCGTGACAGCCATC
>JANOOW010000171.1:0-5983 GCA_031421555.1 Hyphomicrobiaceae bacterium
CACCCGCGCCCAGCGTTCGAGACCGGGCAGCCATGTCGCGACGGCCGCACCGAGAAATCGGCGCGCTACAATCGCCAGCATTGCGACCGTGCCGATGGTCAACGCGATGCCGAGTGCCAGCGATACCAGCACCAACCCAACCATGGCGGCACTGGCCTGGACCCAGGCAAAGCCAAGCACTGAAATCGTGAGTGGGCACGGCAACAAGCCGATACCAGCTGTCAGCGCGTGTGCCCCATCCTGATGGGCGTAGGCCGGGCGCAAGCTTTGATACAGCATGATAAGGCCAGCGATCATGACGAGGCCGTAGCCGAAGACTGTGAATGCCGGGGAACCACGCCCCGATATTGATGGCACTTGTCCGACGATAAATCGCAGCACGAGGAAGACTGCGAAACCGGACATCACGTGCAAGAGCGCCGCGGTGAGCGCAACCTGAACGCCTTTGCCGAGACGTGCCTCCTTGCCAATGAAATATGCCGCGAGCGCCGCTTTTCCATGGCCAGGCGTCAGCGCGTGCAACGCACCAAGCGCAAAGGCAAACGCTCCCGCGCCGATGCCGCCGGCACGCAATCCAGCCGCCAGCGTGCGCAGGATGCCCCCCTGCACGGACGCCAAATAAGTCATCAGCCAATCCATCATTTGTCAGTTGCCTTATCCTACCCACCAGGATAGGTAAAGGTATGCAACACCACAGTCACCCCGACATCATTAAGCGTCTGAAGCGTGCCGAAGGCCATCTACGCTCTCTCATCGGCATGATCGAGTCCGGTAAGCCGTGCCTGGAACTGGCGCAACAGCTGCACGCGGTCGAGAATGCTATCGCCAATGCCAAACGCGAGCTGATCCACGACCATATCGATCATTGTCTCGATGAAACGGTGAAAGCCGACGGCAAGGCAGCCCGGGCTGCACTCACCGAGTTCAAAGCGCTGAGCAAGTATCTATGAAAGAACTCGCTCTGCTCGACAAAGTCCGCGACTGGTTTGGTTTCTCTTCCGAGGTCAGCCACGCCGGTCATGGCCACCACCATGGTACGGAAAGCGGCCACGGCCACACGCACGGCGTTATCGATCCGATGATTGCGACGACCGAGCGCGGCATCTGGGCGATTAAATGGTCGTTCGTCATTCTCGCCATTACCGCTGCCCTGCAAATCGTGGTTGTTCTGGTCACAGGCAGCGTAGCGCTGCTCGCCGATACCATTCACAACGTCGCTGACGCGACTACGGCCATTCCCTTGTGGATCGCTTTCAAGCTCGCGCAACGCAAGCCGACGGCGACATTCACTTACGGTTACGGGCGCGTTGAAGACTTGGCCGGTATCACCATAGTGCTAATCATTTTGTTCAGCGCCCTGGTTGCCGGTTATGAATCAATCAACCGCATCCTGCATCCGCAGCCTATAACGGGTCTCGGCTGGGTCGCGCTCGCGGGACTGGTCGGCTTCATCGGCAATGAGGTCGTTGCCGTTTTTCGCATGAGTGTTGGCCGCGAAATCAATAGCGCCGCGCTCATCGCTGATGGTTACCATGCCCGCACCGATGGTCTGACGAGCCTAGCGGTGGTGGCGGGCGCGTTCGGAGTCTGGCTGGGCTTTCCGCTCGCCGATCCCATCATCGGACTGCTGATCACCATTGCCATCTTCGGCATTGTCTGGCAGTCGGCGAAATCAGTGCTGACCCGCATGCTTGATGGGGTCGATCCGGCGATTGTCGGTGAAATCCGCCATGCGGCCGAGCACGTCCCGGGCATAAAAAAAGTGCTAGATGTCAAGGCGCGTTGGCTCGGCCACAAACTGCACGCCGATGTCGCCATTCTTGTCGACGGCACCGTGCCGGTTGCTGAAGCAGACAAGTTCGGCACAGCGCTCAAACGAGAAATGATGGCGCACATTCCAACGCTCTCCGTCGTCATTATCCGGTGCCACGGCGACGATCCACTGGATGGGGTCGAAGCGCATAGGCACGCGGGCGTCGATCACCATGCGCCGCGGCCGTTCCAAGTCATAAGTCCTATTGCCAACGGTCTTCTCGCGATTGTCGACACAGCCAACGGCGAGCGTATGCGGCTTACGCTCGACCATCATGTGGAGGGGCTGCAGGCGACGGTGGCGATCAATCGTGCCGACAACACGATTGAGACGCTCGCAATGCTGCCGACAACCGCGCAATCTTTTATTCTCGAAAGCGTTGTCGCGCCCGCCGAACCGCACGAGTTCGCGGCCGAGCTTCGGATGAACACCGGTGATCAAAAAGTCATCTTGCCCTTTGCCATGGTTGAGCCGCCGGGACACAGCCACTAACTGAACGCAGGTTTGCAACGGGGGGTTACCTTCGCTCCCGTCACGATGATTGCCACACTGCACACATGGTCGTCGGAGGATTGCTGTTTTCTTTATCAAGTGCATGGCTATCAATACAACGCATACCCGGACGAATTTGGGTTCGGTACTACCAGTCACATTCTTGACCACTTCAAGAACGATGTCCCCCGAAGCGGAACAGAAAAGCCTTATGTATGGCACCCGACGGAGCCGAGCGCCAAGTGACAAACCAGGTAAAAATAACTGCGCGTTTTGGCGCTGCCCGTTGTCACCCACAAGCCAATTCGGGAAATGGCACGTTGCGCTCCAGCCGGTCCTTCCGCTGATGGTAATGTGGCGACATTGGTATAGCAATCGTCGGTCGGTTCTCATCCGCGCGGTTATGGCGTTGTGCTTTTGCTTCAGTGCGGTAACGGGTACGTTGAGCAGTTTTGAGCACGCACACGCTCATGGTGCGCATGCCGGCCACGATGACGATTTTTCGACGTCCACCCTGAGCTATCACGGGGTTTGGAGCGCAATCGCGGCCTCGCCAGACGGCCAAGCTCAGTCACCTCACGACGGCGTTCACGAACACTCGATCAATATGACACCTCTGATGACGTCGCTTCCACTTGTCGTCTGGGAGCCGACGGTTTTGCGAAGCCGCTTCGGTTATGATGGCGATGTCTTGTCCGGCATTGCTGCCAAGTTGCTTGAGCGGCCGCCACGAAAGATATGACGCGTGTGGCTCGCGCCGCCTCCGGGAACGCGGCCGATGCTGGACAATTTCCACCCAAAATCAAACCCTTTTCCATCGATCTAAATCGGGGATCTGTTATGAATCATCCACTCTGGCGAGCGGCATGCGCGCTTGTGATTATTGTTGCGGCAACTGCTCTGTCTGAAGCAAGTTGGGCGCACGGCGTGCCAACCGGCGATCAGGCGTACATCGAAAATGTCAGTGGCCAAAATCTGATACCCTTCATGTACCTCGGCGCCAAGCACATGGTTACCGGCTACGATCACCTGCTATTTCTGTTCGGCGTGATCTTCTTCCTCTACCGGCTCAAGGATGTCGGTCTTTACGTGACGTTGTTTGCGATCGGCCACAGCACAACACTGCTGTTTGGCGTTCTCTACGGCACCAACGTCAATGCCTATCTGATCGACGCCATCATCGGCCTCTCGGTCGTCTACAAGGCGTTGGACAATCTTGATGTCTTCAAGAAGTGGCTCGGATTTCAGCCGAACCCGAAGGCGGCCGTGTTGATCTTCGGCTTTTTCCATGGCTTTGGCTTGGCCACTAAGGTGCAGGATTTCGAGCTGTCGCCGGATGGCCTGATTCCAAACCTTCTATCGTTCAATGTCGGTGTCGAAATCGGCCAGCTAATGGCGCTGTCAGCCATCCTCATCGTGATGGGTTTCTGGCGGCGAACGGCGAGCTTCTCGAAACTCGCCGTCGCCGCGAATGTCGTCCTGATGCTCGCGGGCTTTGCACTCACCGCGATGCAGCTGCAGGGCTACTTCACAACTACGGCCTGACCATCCACCAAAACTTCCTCAAATCATTCTATGACATTAGGAGACAACCATGACCGTGACCACGACTCAGACATCGCCATCGCATTCGAATCTCACTGGTTCAGTTCATCAACATCAGCCAAGCGTCGCGAGTCTCGTACGATCGACAGCAGTTTCCGCAGCAGTGGCAGCGGTTCTTGCTGTGACTTGCGTATTGCCGGCTGAGTACGCGATTGATCCGACCGGCGCCGGCCACGTTCTCGGCCTGACGCAGATGGGCCAGATCAAGCGCGATGCCGAGATCAAGCTCGCCAATGGCAAGAAGGCTCTTCTGCAGTCGCCTTCATCCATTCACTTCGCTAGTGGTTCCCACATCATCAGCGATGCCATGCCGATTGGCGAGGCTTGGGCGAGGCTGGCACAGGCGGCACCGGCAGCGGCCGCCAAAGTTCCGGCGGCGAAGACTGACACGCTCGAAATTGTTCTAGAGCCGAACGCCAAGATGGAGCTGAAGGCCTGGATGAAGAAGGGAGAATCCTACTCGTTCACCTGGTCAGCATCGAGTGCAATCAACTTTAACTTCCACGGCGAAAAGCACAATGCGCCGGCCAGCGAATACACCGAGTACAAGAAAGGTGTCGCGACGACCGACAAAGGTGAATTCACGGCCGGATACGATGGCACCCATGGCTGGTCGTGGCGCAATCGCACCAAACAGCCGATTACCGTGAAGGCGACGATCATCGGTTCTTACGAGAAATTCGCCGAGAAGAAAGGGTAATGAAACGGTTATCGCGCTGCTCGATCGGCAGACGCGACATTATGCCAATGGGTCGATCGACAGGTAATGCGGGAAGTCGATCGGCAACGTGAGCAAATTTCGGTGCGTATCGCGGAGTTGCAGCGAAGAGGTTTGCCGCGAGCACATGATAGCGAGCGTTGAGTTCAACCGACTGAAGATCGCCTGGGCGGCTTAAGCTGTACGCCACGGCACTTGTATCGTTAGTGCAGTCGCTAGCTGTGCAAACTCATCGCGGCAAGATCGGCCGCGATGCCGATGGTATTGGCGACCACCAGAAGAGTGGCCAAAATGGTCAACACGAAATTTGGGAACGCCTGCTTGACGTTAGCTATGATCCCGGCGCCGGTGACGCGACCAATGTGTGCCGCAACCAGCTGATCGGCACTATAACAAGCCACGTGAAGACGACCGACCGGAGCATGCTGAAGCCGAACTGCTCACGGCACCTGCAACGGATTGCCTGGGATGCGGGAGGTGCCTCGGCAAGCCTCGCGTCTACCTGCGCCCCGGCAATCCTCGCCCGCGATCCCTGGTCCACGTCACCTGGTTCGCCTTGATCGCGCCGGTGACGGCCTGTCCCCTCATAGGGCAAGCGCCGGTTTCCATGGGGCTAGCGTGAAGGTGTCGGCGTTTCGAATGACGGCAAGCTTGCCGGTTGGTGTGACGATCGCACGATCGTAGATCCCGGACACGCGAGTGCCCTGATCGCTTGGAACGTAGCCGGACTTCAGTTCGTGCGAGAGATCGTCGACCAATCGCCCGGTCTCAAGAGCACGCAACGACGCCATCATATCGATGGTCGGCACGATCTTGCCGTTGTCGCCGATGTCAACGAACTGCCGCTCGGCCAGCCACTGGCCACGGGCGGCGATTGCTGCGTCGAGCTGTTGGGCAAAGCCTGCCCGGCCTGCCTCCGGCCGCCAGTTGCGTACGATCGCTTCGTCGAGCCAGGCCGGACCCTCATAAGTCGACAACTGTGTCACGTCGACCGGCGATAATACCTCCAGTCGCGGAACAGCACTCGGCTTTTCCGTAAGCCCATCGCCGGCCAAGGCGGCAAGGCTACCGCGTGCTGGCACCGCCTCGGGTTGCAACCGGCCAAGTTCGGCGTAGTGGACCCGGCCGTCGATGGCATCGAGCACGACCCAGGTGCGGTCGGTGATCTCGTCAACCATGCCGGAGCCGACGACTTTGCCGATCAGCGGTACCTTGCGCGGCGCCTTTTCGAACAGGGCGAGTTCGGACGCGGCACGATCGATACCGGCTTCCTGCAAGGCCCGCTGCATCATCTTGAACTTGTCGGCGCGTTCACCGAGGCGGCGCAACTTGGCTTCGAGCGCGCCATCAAGTTG
>JANOOW010000172.1:0-8044 GCA_031421555.1 Hyphomicrobiaceae bacterium
CGAAGATCACGTGCGAAACATTCTCGGCCCAAAGCAGGCATTCGATCCGCTCTATCAAAAGGCGCTGTTCGAGACCGGGTACAAGATGGGCCGAGGGGGCATCGGCTGGATGAAGGTTCCACCGGAGCTGTTACCGACACCGACAACGCCGCGCGCGCCAGCGATACCGGTGACCGAGGCGAGGAGCGACGCTTTAGCTCGAGCGGTTGCTGCGCCCAATCTGTTTGATTTTGATCGGGCCTTGAGTGCCATCAGCGTGCGAAGTTAGCCGGCGGGTTTGACCGGCGCCTGCGATACCGCTGGCTTAGGTGGCGCTTTCGCCGCGACCGGCGGGGCTGGCAGTGAGGGGGCAGCCTTGCCCGGTCCAGAAGCACCCTTGGCCGTAGGCGGGGCCGTACCCGCCGCCGCTTTTGCTGCAGGTGCCGCTTGAACGTTCGCCTTTGGCTTTGCCGCCTTCGAAGCAAGATACTTCGCACGCACCGTGGCGGTGCTGCCCACCGATCGCGTGCTCTGCGGCTGCCCGGAAAGCCGCGGGTCGAGTTTTGGCACGGCGGGCTTTACGCGCTGGACGGGCGCCACCATAGGTTCGATCGGCTTGGCCGTCCGTGCGTCCAGCGGGGCAGCTGGCTGGACTACTTGGGCGCTCACGGGCGCGGTCAGAAGGCCGGCTGCTACAATCGCGAACCAAGACATGCGTGGTTTCAATGGACGCTCCTATTGCGAATAGCTATTGCCTCAGATCTTCCAAAGGCACGACTTTGACTTTCGGTCGAACTTCATGAACGATCCGCATTTGCCAGCTGCCGCATTCACCTCGTTGTCGCGCGCCAGAACAGGCACCATGACCGAGATCGTGACAGCCAGAATAGCAATAATTGCGAGCAATTTTTTGTTCATACGCTCACGTCCCCGAAAACCCGCGCCTAATCAGCGGCCCGCCGATTTCTTATCTGTTAGAGCGTGGAATGTCACCCGAAGGACGTCACCTGCTGCGAAAAACAGAAAAGCCGAGGCAGCGGCGCCTCGACTTTTCCGGTTGGAATTGAGATACCAGCAAAACGGGGGCTCAGTCCGCCCTGCGGCATCTAAGGCGTATCGATGAAAAGTACCTGTCCGGAGACTAGGACTTTTTCTTCATCATTACCGGCTTCTTCGCCACCGGCTTCTTTGCTGGTTTTTCGCACTTACCCTCGACAGCATTCCACTTCTCGGGCTTTTTACACTTGGACGTGTAAGCTGCATCGGCGGCGCCGATCAGCGACATGGACGCCACAGCTATCGCGCTAAGCGCGATGATGAGATTGCGCATTCTAGAGCTCCTTCGTGTTTGAACGATGTAGAATCACGCAGCACTAGCTTCATGTGTATGCAGGCGCCGACTAAAATGTCACCGGTATTTGCTTAGACTGGGGACTTGCGATCGCGGGTTGTGACACATAAGAGTGACACTCGATGGCGCTCGATATCCACAGGTTATCAACAGCCACACGAAGTTTGCTTGATCCTCGATGTTGAACATCAGGCAGTTAGGTCCCGGTAGTTACGCCCATGTCGCACAACACCTTCGGCCACATGTTTCGCGTTACGACTTGGGGTGAGAGCCACGGTCCAGCCATCGGCTGCGTCGTCGACGGCTGTCCGCCCGGCTTGGCGCTGACCGCTGAGGATATACAAGTCTATCTCAATAAACGCCGCCCCGGTCAGTCGCGCTACACAACGCAGCGCCGGGAACCGGACCAGGTGAAGATCTTGTCCGGCGTATTCCCGGATGATACCGGCGTGCAGGTGACGACTGGTACGCCTATCGCACTCGAGATTGAAAACGTCGATCAAAAGTCGAAAGACTATGGGGACATCAAGGACAAGTTCCGCCCCGGCCACGCCGACATTACCTACTGGGAGAAGTACGGCATCCGAGACTACCGGGGCGGGGGCAGGTCGTCGGCGCGCGAAACCGCGAGCCGGGTTGCCGCCGGTGCCGTTGCTCGCAAGATCTTGCAGGGTGTCACGATACGCGCCGGGCTGATCCAGATCGGGCCGCACAAGATCGACCGGTTGCGTTGGGATTGGGCGGCCGTCGATGCCAACCCGTTCTTCTGCCCCGACGCATCGAGCGTGCAACCGTGGGCAGCGTATCTCGACGAGGTCCGCAAATCTGGGTCGTCCTGCGGCGCCGTGATCGAGGTCGTCGCTGAAGGCGTGCCATCCTCGCTCGGCGCGCCGATCTACGGCAAGCTCGATCAAGACTTGGCGTCGGCCATGATGAGCATCAACGCGGTGAAGGGCGTTGAAATCGGCGATGGCTTCGCGGCCGCCAGTCTTTCCGGTGAGGATAACGCCGACGAGATCCGCATCGGGGGGGACGGCCGGGCGCACTATTTGTCGAATCACGCGGGCGGAATCCTTGGCGGTATCTCGACTGGACAACCGGTCGTCTGCCGGTTCGCTGTGAAGCCGACATCATCGATCTTGTCCCCGCGCCGTACGATCGATCGGCACGGCCATGAGACCGACATCGTGACGAAAGGCCGTCACGATCCGTGCGTCGGTATCCGGGCGGTGCCCGTGGGCGAGGCAATGATGGCCATCGTGCTCGCCGATCATCTGCTACGGCATAGAGGGCAAATGGGTTCGAAGTGTTGAGCGATGTCAATGCCGCAGCGCACGGCCGATAAGCTCGCAACCCACTCCGCCTACTCGTATCGAAACGACCCTAATGTGCCGCCATTCCCAGACGATCATCCGGTCATCGTCCATGACGGCGTGTGCGTGCTGTGTTCCCGTTCGATGCGCATTATCGCGCGCGGCGACGGCGCCGGGCGATTCAGGTTCATGAGCGCGCAGTCGGCTACCGGGCAGGCGCTATACAAGCATTATGACCTGGATGCGCAGGACTTTGAAACCGTCCTCCTGATCGAGAGCGGTCGCGTCTACGGCAAGCTCGATATGATCCAGCATGTCGCGGGTCAATTGAGTGGGCCTTATCTCCTATTCTCCGCCCTCGCTGTCATGCGGCTGCTGCCGGGCAGGGTTCAGGATTGGTGCTACGGCCTCATAGCCCGCAACCGGTATGCTTGGTTTGGGCGCACCGATGTGTGCATGCTGCCAGACGAGAGTTGGCGCGCCCGCGTCATCGAATAAGGAGATTTTAAGTTTCATGTCAGCAAAAGATGCCGTGAAAGCCATCGTGTTCGACGTTTTCGGCACCGTCGTCGATTGGCGCGGTTCAACGATTGCCGAACTGAAACGTTTCGGCAACGGGCGCGGCATCTCGCTCGATTGGGAAGCTTTCGCAGATGAGTGGCGCGGGCTCTATCAGCCGTCAATGGAGGAGGTACGCTCGGGCAAACGGCCCTTCGCGATCCTCGACGACCTGCATCGAGAGAGCCTGCTCAAACTGTTGGGCAAGCACGCGATCAAGGGCATCGAGGCGCACGAGATCGAGCATCTGGTAACCATTTGGCACCGGCTGCATCCGTGGCCCGACATGCCCGGCGGGCTCGCCCGGCTGAGTACGCGCGTCATCACCGGCACGTTGTCGAACGGCAATATCGGTCTGCTCGCCCGGCTCGCGAAGTTCGGCCATCTGCCGTTCAATGTGATCCTTGGGGCGGAGGCAGCTGGTGCCTACAAGCCTCTACCGCAGGCCTATTTGCGGACAGCCGAACTGCTCAACTTGCGGCCGGAACAAATGATGCTGGCTGCCGCGCACAATGGCGATCTGGCGGCAGCGGCGGCGGTAGGCTATCGCACCGCATTCATCGTGCGCCCCATGGAGCACGGCCCGCACTCGAAGATCGACCAGAAGGCCGAGCGCGCGTGGGATGTCGTCACCGACAGTTGTCACGGCCTCGCCGATGCCATGGGATGTGTGAAATGAGCGCTTCCAACTCGATCGCCGATCTCGTCGTTCGCGCGCACCACACGGCTTTCAGCTGCAACGACTTCGCGGCGGCACGGACGTTCTTCGTCGGCATCCTTGGCTTCAAGGTGGTTGGCGAGATCGAAGACCGCAGTGGCGATGGCCTCGACGTCGTGGTCGGCATGCCGGGCGCGCGTTGTCACTGGGCGATGCTTGAACTTGGCGGCTATCACATCGAGCTGTTCAAGTGGTTGACGCCGGATGATGGCCGCGCCGTCTCCGTACGGCAAAACGATTTCGGTTACACCCACATCTGTATGCAGGTGCGCGACATCGACGAGGTGCATCGCAGGCTTACCGCTGCGGGCTACCCGCCGTTGTCAAAACCCGGCGACATGCGCGGCGGCCGTGCCAAGCCGTTTTACGCCAAGGGACCCGAAGGCTGCATCCTGGAGTTTTGCGAGTACCCGCAGGGAGCGTGAGAAAAACACATCGTTTCGGCGCAAGCCACTAGCAGGGCGACTCAGCGTATAAATCGCGGGTGGTCATGGGACCGCAGACCAACCGCAACGGGAGGCACGAATGGATTTCCTCAAGCCTTACACGGCGCAGCTATTGAGTGTTCTTCGCATCATGTCGGGGCTGCTCGTCCTGCAGCACGGCACCACCAAGTACCTTGGAATTCCGGTCGGGCCGCAGAACAACGCGTCGCCGATGACGATGGGCGGAGCGGCTGGCCTCTTCGAACTCGTCGGCGGCGTAATGCTGGTGCTTGGTATTTTCACGCGACCAGTTGCATTCGTGCTGTCTGGCTTGATGGCGATCGCATACTTCTACGCGCACGCCGGACGCGGTTTTTACCCGATCCTCAATGGCGGCGAACTCGCCGTGCTTTACTGCTTCGTGTTCCTGTATCTGGCCGCCGCTGGCGGTGGCGCCTGGAGCGTCGACCGGACGATGAAGCGCGATTGATCAGCTCGTGAGCTTGGCTAGCGTCGCCTCGTCGACTTCGACGTTCGAAAACACGGTTTGAACGTCGTCGTCATCCTCGAAGGCTGAGATCAACTTGAAAACCGATGTGGCGGTATCTTCGTCGGCCATCGTCGTCAAGTTGGGTTTCCAGACGATCTTGGTGGTCGATGCTTCGCCAAGCTTGGCTTCGAGCGCGGCTGCCACGGTGCCTAGGCTGTCAAAGCCGCAGACAATGGTGTGACCGCTTTCGTCGCTGGTGCAGTCGGCGGCGCCAGCGTCGATGGCCGCCTCCAAAATAGCGTCCGGCGAGCCCGCTTTCAGCGGATAGACAATCTCGCCGACGTGCGAAAACATGTGCGATACCGCGCCCGTCGAGCCGAGATTACCGCCGTGCTTCGTGAACAGAGCGCGGACGGCGCCACCGGTGCGGTTGCGGTTGTCCGTCAATGCTTCGATGATCACGGCAACGCCACCCACCGCATAACCCTCGTAGCGCACCTGTTCGAACGCCTCGCCTTCGGAACCGGCCGCCTTCTTGATGGCGCGATCGATGTTGTCTTTCGGCATATTCTCGGCGCGCGCCGCCTGCACGGCGAGCCGAAGGCGCGCATTCATGGTCGGGTCTGGTAGGCCGGTTTTAGCTGCAACCGTGATTTCCCGCGCCAGCTTGCCGAACATCTTCGACCGGACCGCGTCCTGGCGGCCCTTGCGGTGCATGATGTTCTTGAATTGTGAATGGCCAGCCATCGGTGTCGGTCCGCTTGAAATCAGTTGGATTGTGCGATTCAGATCCGTTCAAGGTTATAGTTCGGCTTGCCGGCAGAAATCCAGCGCCACGAAGTGCGTCTTCGCCGTAACAGGTGATGCTGCAACGATAAAAAAACGTATTGCGGAATTAACCCGAAGCAGCGATTGTCGCCGCATTGCTTCTTGCCCAGAAGCCATCAGCAAGGTCCTCAATCAGCCGGGGACCGATCGTATCGAGGGACGGTAGAGGTTGATGGCAACCTCTGGCCCTTCTCGACGGTGACACTGCAGCTTTGCAGGCCAATTAGATCTCTCTCTCGATCCAAGACAGCGGCTCGGTAGGCGCTAAGACGCCACCGAGCCGCACGGGACCAACGCTGCGCGTCAGCCCGGTTACGTCATCGATGTCGATCGCGACGCCACAGAGCGTGGCCGGTCCGTCGGCCGGCGTGAAGCGCTCATTCGGTATTCGTGTCAGAAACCGATGGATGGGTTCAGCTCGATCCATGCCCAAGACCGAGTCGTAATCGCCGGTCATGCCGGCATCAGACATGTACGCGGTGCCGCCATTCAAGATCCGTTGGTCGGACGTCGGCGCATGCGTGTGGGTGCCGATTACGGCTGACGCGCGGCCGTCGACAAAGTGGGCCAACGCTTGCTTTTCGCTGGTCGCTTCAGCGTGAAAATCGATGAATATCGCATCCGCACCGCGTTTCAGCTTGCAGGCGGTGATCTCGTTGTCGATCGCGCGGAACGGACAATCCATTTCCGTCATGAAGACCCGGCCGAGTGCGTTGATCACCAGCACGTCGGCCCCGTTACGCGCTTTGTACAGGCCCGCCCCCCGGCCCGGTGTGCCCTTCGGTAGATTGAGCGGGCGAACGAGGCGCGGCTGCCGGTCGATGAACACCAGCGCGTCTTTCTGGTCGAAGGCGTGGTTGCCAAGCGTGACGCAGTCGGCGCCAGCTTCTAGGAAATCGTTCAGGATCGATTCGGTGATGCCGAAGCCGCCTGCCGCGTTCTCGCCGTTCACGATGACGAAATCTAGCGCGTACCGCTTGCGCAAGCCCGGCAGCATGTCGAGCAGCACTTTGCGACCCGAGCGGCCGACGATGTCACCGATGAAGAGTAATCGCATGTAGACCTCAGAAATTCACCTTGTCGCCGCCCTTTAGCTGCAACATCTCGCGGGCTTCGTCCGGGCTCGCGATCTCGAGGCCCATGTTCTCGATGATGCCGCGCACCAGCTTTACCTGCTGGGCATTGCTGGTCGCGAGCTGGCCAGGACCCGCCCATAGGCTGTCCTCGAGGCCGACGCGAACATTACCGCCGAGCGCGATGGCTTGGGTCGCAACCGGTAGCTGGTTGCGGCCCGCGCCAAGCACGCTCCAATGATAGTCGTCGCCGAACAGACGGTCGGCAGTGCGCTTCATGTGCATCACGTCTTCCGGATGAGGACCGATGCCGCCGAGAATCCCGAACACCGATTGGATGAAGAATGGCGCCTTCACGAAGCCCCGGTCGGCGAAGTGGCGCAGCGTATAGAGATGCCCGATGTCATAGCACTCGATCTCGAACCGCGTGTTGTTTTGCGCGCACGTGGTGAGAATGCCTTCGATGTCGGCGAAGGTGTTCTTGAAGATGCGGTCGTGGCTGCCTTCGAGGTAAGGCTTCTCCCAATCGTGCTTGAACGTTTTCTGGCGCTCCAGCATCGGATAGAGCCCAAAATTCATCGAACCCATGTTGAGTGAAGCTACCTCCGGCTTGAAGTGCGCGCACGGGCGTAGCCGCTCTTCGAGGCCCATCGTCGGCGCGCCGCCGGTCGTGATGTTGATCACGCAATTCGAGCGCTGCTTGATGACCTGCAGGAACGGCGCGAACGCTTCCGGCGACTGGTCGGGCTTTCCCGTCTTCGGGTCGCGCGCATGGACGTGCACCAAGGCCGCCCCCGCCTCTGCCGCTCCGATCGCCGCGTCAGCGATCTCCTCGGCGGTGATCGGCAAATACGGTGACATCGAGGGCGTGTGGATCGCACCCGTTACGGCACATGTGATGATGACTTTGCGTTTCTTGGCCATGGCATGTTGCTCCGGTTCCGGTGGCGGCGATCGCCCTTTGTGGGGCGGCGCATGCCACCCGTCAATGACTGCCAAGGCGGAACAGGGTGGAGGCTAGCAGACCCGCGCCTACCGCGACTGCGACCGTGAACAGGCCATAGAGCAATGCGTGATCGAAGGCGAAGGCGTAAATCACACGTTCGATGCCCTGCCGTTCGAGATTGACGCGCGCCGTATAGGTGGACAGCAGCTGTCCCTCGCGCAACAGATGCACGCGGGCGACAAGTGGCCCTACGGGAACGTTTGCCGGCAATTCGATGGTTGCCCTGAACAAGCTGCGCCCGATGAAGACAACGCCGTATTGCTCTTGAACGTATAGCCCTTCCTTCTGTTTCAGCCGAATCAC
>JANOOW010000173.1:0-2441 GCA_031421555.1 Hyphomicrobiaceae bacterium
TGTCGAACGTCCAGCATTCACCGTTGTCGTCGAGGAATACCGTCCACATCAGGTTGAATTCGGCGCCATAGTCGATGAGAATGTGAGCCACACCCGATCCCTTCGGCGTAATGACCGGGATCGGCGGATTGAGCTGGACGATCATGAGGAAACCTCGAATGCGGGATGCGCGCTACCTGCGCAGATGAACGCGAGCGAGGGAAAGCTGGTTCCAGGGATGCACTTGCTCCTTTTGATCGAACAGGCTCGAATTTCTGATCTCGGGGAGGTTTGAATGCTGCTCGGCTGTATCGCTGACGATTTGACCGGCGCGACCGATCTTGCGCTGATGTTGACCCGCGCTGGCATGCGCACCGTGCAGGTGATGGGCGTGCCCGATGCGAAGGCGGATTTCGAGGGTTTCGATGCGGTGGTGGTGGCGCTCAAGTCGCGCACCAACCCGGCGAACGAGGCGGTCGCCTGGTCGCTGCAAGCGGTGGACGTGCTGCTGGCGCGTGGGGCCAAGCAGATCTTCTTCAAATATTGCTCGACGTTCGACTCCACTGAGCGGGGAAACATCGGTCCGGTGGCGGAAGCACTGCTCGAAAAGCTCGGCGGTGAGATCGCGTTGGCTTGCCCGGCCTTTCCAGCCAACAAGCGGTCGATCTACATGGGCAATCTGTTCGTCGGAGATGTGCCCCTCGCCGAAAGCCCGATGAAGGATCATCCGCTGACGCCAATGCGGGATTCGAATCTGGTGCGCGTGCTGCAAAGCCAGACTAAGTTGCCAGTCGGCCTGATCCCCTTCGCGACTGTCGATCAAGGACGCGATGCCATCGCCGATGCCTTCGAGGGTTTGAGCGCTGCGGCTAAGCGGTTCTGCATCGTCGATGCCATCACCGATCAGCACCTGATGGCGATTGGCGCGGCGGCGGCCAGCCACAAGTTGATCACCGGCGGCTCGGGCGTGGCGATGGGTTTGCCGGCAAACTTCATCGCGCAGGGCCTGATGAAAGCTTCGGCCGGCACCGAGCGCATGGTTGCGCCGAAAGGCCGCCAGCTCATCATATCCGGCAGCTGCTCGGAGGCGACGCGCGCCCAGGTGAAGGTTGCGACTGCGGCTGGCATTCCAGTGTTTGAAGTGGACGCGCGCGCAATCGGCCAAGGCAAGCTCGATGCGGACGAGATCGTCACCTGGGCGAAGAGGCAGCCTGCCGGTGGTCCCATCCTCATCTACTCCAGTGCCGATCCCGCAGTCGTGTCCGACGTCCAGAAAGAGTTCGGCCGCGACGAAGCCGGTGCCATGGTCGAACGCGTGCTCGCCGCCGTCGCCAAGGCTTTGTGCGCCGGCGGCTTCACGCGCGTCATCGTCGCCGGCGGCGAAACGTCGGGCGCAGTCGTTGGCGCACTAGGCGTGGGCGCGATCGAGATTGGACCTGAGATCTCACCCGGCGTGCCGTGGACGCTCAGCCGTGATGGCCAACCGCTAGCCCTCGCCCTCAAGTCCGGCAATTTCGGCGGCCCCGATTTCTTTCTCTCGGCCTGGGACCATCTTGCATGAAAGCGGAGAGCCGACAGCGTGATCTGATCGTTGCGGCCGGTGCGTCGCTGTTCAATCGCGGGCTGACGCATGGCTCGACCGGCAACATCTCGGTGCGCCTGGAGGAGGGCGGCTGGCTGATGACGCCGACCGGATCGTCGCTCGGCACGCTCGACCCGAAGCGCCTGTCCAAGCTGGACGAGCACGGTAATCTCATTTCTGGCGATGCCGCCACCAAGGAAGCATTTTTGCACACGACGATGTACGCGCATCGCCCGCGCGCTGGCGCAGTGGTGCATTTGCACTCGACGCACTCGGTGGCGGTGAGCTGCATTCACGGCGTCGATCATGTCGACTGCCTGCCGCCGATCACAGCCTATTACGCGATGCGGGTCGGAACACTGCCGATCGTGCCGTACTTTCCGCCGGGAGACGCCGCGCTCGCCGAAGCCGTGGGCAAACTGGCGCGCAAGCATCATGCTGTGTTGCTCGCCAATCACGGGCCGGTGGTTGCCGGTTCGACGCTGGCCGCTGCGACCGATGCCATCGAGGAACTCGAGGAGACGGCGAAGCTTTTCCTCATGCTGCGGCGCGAGCATCTGCGGCCGCTGACGCCGGAGCAAGTGTCCGAACTCAAACAACGCTTTCCAACCTAGACAAGAACCTCAGGAGTTTTCGCCATGAACAACATTGATCTCAAGGGCTGCGTCGCTGTCGTGACGGGTGGCGCGCAAGGCTTCGGCCGCGCGATCACCGAGCGCTTCGTTGCTTCTGGCGCCAAGGTTGCGATCTGGGATCGCTACACTGCACTCGCTTATAAGACCGCAAAGGAAATCGGCGATGCGTTCACGGTTTTCGCCTGCGATGTTTCGGATTGGGGGCGGGTCGATGCCGCGCGCGACGCCACGCTGAAGGCATTCGG
>JANOOW010000174.1:0-4209 GCA_031421555.1 Hyphomicrobiaceae bacterium
AGGTTTCGTCACTCGGCTCCGGCTTCGTCATCGACGGCAAGGAAGGTCTCGTCGTCACCAACAACCACGTGATCGAAGGCGCTGACGAGATCATTCTGAACTTCCACGATGGCTCGAAACTCAAAGTCGATAAGGTTCTCGGCAAGGATACCAAAAGCGACTTGGCGCTTCTTAAAGTTACGCCGAAGAAACCGTTGCTGGCGGTAAAGTTCGGATCGTCGACGAACATGAAGGTCGGCGACTGGGTAATGGCAATCGGCAATCCATTCGGGCTTGGTGGCTCGGTGACCGTCGGCGTCGTGTCGGCCAAACAACGTGACATCCAGTCCGGCCCGTATGACGACTACATTCAGACCGACGCCTCGATCAACAAGGGCAATTCGGGTGGTCCGCTGTTCAACATGGACGGCGAGGTCATCGGCATCAACACAGCTATCATCTCGCCTTCCGGCGGTTCGATCGGTATTGGATTCGCCGTGCCTTCCGATGCTGCGATTACCGTGCTCGACCAGCTGAAACAGTTCGGCGAGACGCGCCGCGGCTGGTTCGGCGTCAAGATCCAGTCGATCACCGATGACATCGCCGAGACGTTGGGCGTCAAGGAAAACAACGGTGCCCTGGTCTCAAGCGTCACGCCCGATGGACCCGCCGCCAAGGCCGGGATCGAGGCAGGCGATGTCATATTGAAGTTCGACGGCAAGGAGATCTCCAGCGTCCGCGGATTACCGCGCATCGTCGCGCAAACGCCGATCGGCCGCACGGTCGATGTGGAGTTGCTGCGCAAGGGGCAGAAGAAGTCGCTGAAAGTGCTCGTCGCACGCCTCATCGAGGACGATGACGTCACCGGCGCGAAGAAAGCAGCCGAGACAGCGCCTGCCGACAAAGCTCTGATCGGGTTGAAACTGGCGCCGTTAACTGACGAATTGCGCCAAAAATTCGGGATCGACGCCAAGGTCAAGGGCGTCATGATCATGGAGATCGATCCGCAAAGCCCGGCTGCCGCGAAAAATCTCAAGGCCGGCGACGTTATCGTCGAGGCCGCTCAGGATATGATCGACACCGTCGATGACATTGCCAAGTCCGTCGACAAGGTGAAGAAGTCGGGCCGCAAGCAGGTGTTGTTGCGGATCGAAGGCTCCAAGGGCGACACCCGTTTCGTCGCAATTCCTATCGAATAACGCGGCCATCACGATCTTGACTGGTGATCGCAAGGTTCAGTCGTTATGAGGAGCTATAGCTTCCTTATCGATCGGCTGGAGTCTCAAAAGCGTGTCCACATTGGAAAGCCTTTTCAAGTCGCTTGTCTCGTTCTTTGTCCCCGTCCATCGCGACGGGTTGAAGTTCCTGCTGCCGGCCGTGGTGCTGTCGATCCTGTTCTTCTTGCTCTGGGCGCCGCTGGGCTGGCTGTTTGCGATCGTTGCCCTCTACGTCGCTTATTTCTTTCGCGATCCGGATCGTATTACACCGCTGCGTGAAGGTCTTGTCATCGCGCCTGCCGATGGCCGCATCAGCGCGATCGAGGACATCGTACCGCCGCCGGAGCTGGGGCTTGGACCAGCGCGGCGCACGCGCATCTCGATCTTCCTGTCGGTATTCGACGTGCACATCAACCGATCGCCGGTGCCGGGCCGGATCAAGCGCTCGGTCTATGTGCCAGGAGCTTTCCTCAATGCCGATCTCGATAAGGCGAGCCTAGAGAACGAGCGCCGCGCCATCGTCATCGAAACGCCAACGGGCGTCGAAATAGGCGTGGTCCAGATCGCCGGCCTGATCGCGCGCCGCATCGTCACATTTTCTGGCGAAGGTGATAGCCTGGGTGTTGGGCAGCGGTTCGGCTTGATCCGTTTCGGTAGCCGTGTCGACGTATACCTGCCGGTCAATCGCCGCGGCTTGGTGGCGGTGGGTCAGACGGCAATCGGTGGCGAAACAGTCCTGGCTGATCTCAAATCGGACGAGCTCGAGCGCGAAGCGCGTCGCAGCTGAGCTGGCGGTGCATCCAGGAGGGTGTTCAGATGGAACCGATGCTACCTGAAGATGACGCCGATATCCGGCGACGCCGCCGCCGCAAATTATTCCAGCGCCGGCAAATTCCGATCCGGATGCTGGTGCCGAACTTTTTCACCGTTCTAAGCTTGTGCGCTGGGCTGACGGCGATCCGCATGGCGATCGAAGGCCGGTTCGAACTGGCGCTTGCATTCGTGGTCGCGGCAGCACTGCTCGATGCGGTCGATGGCCGCGCCGCACGTTTCCTCAAAGCGCAATCCCGTTTCGGCGCCGAACTCGACAGCCTAGCCGACTTTGTGAACTTCGGCGTGGCGCCCGCGCTCATCGTATACACGTGGGGCCTCGGCGGTCTGCGCGGCTTTGGCTGGGTCACCGTGCTCGTATTCGCTGCCGGTATGGCATTGCGGCTCGCGCGCTTCAACTCGATGCTCGATGTCGAGAAGCCGAAGTGGCAGAACAACTATTTCACGGGTATGCCGGCTCCTGCAGGGGCGATCACGGTGCTGCTGCCGCTGTACATCGAAGGTGCGGGACTGTTCGATGCGCGCCAGATGCCGGTAGTGATTGCGATCTATACGCTGGTGATGGCGTTCCTGCTGGTCTCGACGATCCCGACGTTCTCCGGCAAGAGCCTTGGCGACAAGATCCGGCGCGAACTGGTGCTGCCGATCCTGGTCGCGGTGGCCTCCCTTGTCGCGCTGGTCGTCACCTACCCCTACGGCACGATGCTTGTGATCACTGTTGCCTACCTGTCGACGATCCCGTTCAGCATCCGGAGCCATGCCAATCAGACGAGAGAGGATGAACGCACGCGTGCCTCCGCCGATGCGGCAGCCATCGTTGCTGGCACGCCCAACGTCGTCGATATTCGCTCCTCCGATCCGGGCCACCGCTGAGACGTGTCATGTACGCAGTCTACGGAGTTGTGCCGCCCGGCCTCGTTGATGTGCCGGTCGGAGCCACGCAATTTTCGCCATTGATCCCCGGCAGCGATGCGCTCGAACGGGCGGCTGATGCGTCGCTCACCGGTGTTACGATGCTGGCCCCACCTGGCGTGATCGAGCGCCGCTACGCGATCGCGCATGCGTTGCGCGCTCTCATTCCCGGCACGCCGTTCACATTTTTTGCGCCAAACAAGCGGGGGGGAGCACGCTTGCACGATGAGCTGTCGGCATTCGGCTGCGTGTCCAACGAGGCGAGCCGGCATCATCACCGTCTCTGCACTGGCGTCAGGCCCGGCAGTTTGCACGATCTCGAACACGCGATTGCGCTGGGGGCGCCTCGGCTCGTCGAGCCGATCGGGTTATGGTCGCAGCCGGGCGTTTTCAGCTGGGACCGGATCGATCCCGGCAGTGCGCTATTGATCGAGCACCTCCCGCAGTTGAGCGGTCGCGGTGCTGATCTCGGTTGCGGCATCGGCATACTCGCGCGTGCCGCTCTCTTACAGGGGAGCGTTCAGCACATGACCCTGATCGACATCGACCGGCGCGCGATCGATGCCGCGCGGCGCAACCTCGACCCGGTTCGATCGACAGTAGTGTGGGGCGATGCGGCATCCTCGAAAGAGCTACCGCGGGAGGTGGACTTCGTAATCATGAACCCGCCGTTCCACGATGGCGGCACGGAGGACCAGAACATGGGCCGCGCCTTTATTGCCAGATCAGCAAGCCTGTTGCGCAAAAGCGGCGTGTGTCTTCTTACTGCCAACCGGCATCTACCGTACGAAGCGGCGATGAAGCCCTTGTTCGCGACGATGACGCAGGTCGTGCAAGCCAACGGTTTCAAGATCTACGTGGCGCAGAAATGAGCAAGCTCTTTGAACAGATGCGGCTTGACCGGCTGCTCGCCAACATGGGGTATGGGTCGCGCCGCGATATTCAGCAATGGGTGCGCGCCAAGGCGATAACGCTCGATGGAGAGCCTGTCCGCGATGCCGATCAGCGGATCGCCGTATCGCCCGACCTCAGTCAGCGGATGTCGGTGTTGGGCAAACCGTTGGATCCGCCGCCGGGAATGATCTTGATGCTGCACAAGCCGCTCGGCGTTACCTGTTCGCACAAGGAGACCGGGCCGATCGTCTACGATTTGCTTCCCGACCGGTGGCGTGTGCGCAAGCCGGCGATATCGACCGTGGGGCGGCTCGACAAGGACACCTCCGGTTTGCTGCTGATGACGGACGACGGCGCGCTGCTGCATCGGTTGATC
>JANOOW010000175.1:0-6213 GCA_031421555.1 Hyphomicrobiaceae bacterium
AGCGTTTCGCGATAGGCAACCTGAGGTGCACCGACGGTGACATCGATGTTGTGCGGCGGACGCTTCATGATATCGACTTTGATATCGAGATGAAGTTCGCCCATGCCCTTCAAAATGGTCTGGCCGCTTTCCTGATCGACCGACACGCGGAACGACGGATCTTCAAGCGCCATGTTGTATAGAACGGTTGCCATCTTTTCTTGGTCGGCCTTGGTGTTCGGCGTGACCGACATTTCGATGACGGGGTTCGGGAAGTCCATCTTCTCGAGCAGAACAGGCTTCTGCGGATCCGACAGCGTTTCGCCGGTACGGGTATCCTTGAGGCCCGCCAGCGCAATGATATCGCCGGCATATGCGGCGTCTACACCTCGCGCTTGTCGGCGTGCATCTCATAGATCATGCCAACGCGCTCTTTCTTGTCGCGTGTCGTCTGCGCGAGCGCCATGCCCTTTTCGAGTTTGCCCGAGTAGATGCGGCAGAATGTCAATGAGCCGACGTGCTCGAAGTTCATGATCTTGAAGGCGATCATCGACAACGGCTCGCTGTCGAGCGGACGGCGAAAGGTTTCCTCATCGGTCTTCATATCGATGCACTTGTAGGCTTCACGATCCGAAGGGGCCGGCAAATAGTCGACGACAGCGTCGAGCAGAACCTGCACGCCTTTGTTCTTGAAGGCCGAGCCACACAGCATCGGATAGAAGGCGCGGGTGACAGTCGCCTTGCGAATAAGCCGCTTCAGCGTGGCGATATCCGGCTCGACACCGTCGAGGTAGGTTGCCATCACGTCGTCGTCCATCTCGACGGCAGCTTCGATCATCAGAGCGCGGTATTCTTTGGCCTGCTCGAGAAGGTCGGCTGGGATGGGCTCTTCAGCGTACTTGGCATCTTTGCCATCGCCATCCCAAACCATGGCCGTCATCTTCAACAGGTCGATCATACCCTTGAAGTTGTTTTCGGATCCGATCGGCAACTGCAGCGGCACGGCGCGCGCGCCGAGCTTCTCTTTGATATCGTCGAGGCACATAAAAAAGTCAGCGCCGGTCTTGTCCATCTTGTTGGCGAAGATGATACGCGGCACGGCATACTTGTCGCCTTGGCGCCAGACGGTCTCGGTCTGCGGCTCAACGCCCTGGTTCGAGTCGAGGACGCAAACGGCGCCATCGAGCACGCGCAACGAACGCTAGACTTCGATGGTGAAGTCGACGTGGCCTGGCGTATCGATGATGTTCAGGCGCTTGCCGTTCCAGAAGCAAGTAGTGGCAGCGGATGTGATGGTGATTCCGCGCTCGGCTTCCTGATCCATGAAATCCATGGTGGCTGCGCCATCGTGCACTTCGCCGATCTTGTGCGACTTGCCGGAGTAATAGAGAATCCGCTCGGTGGTCGTGGTTTTCCCGGCGTCGATATGCGCCATGATCCCGAAGTTGCGGTAGTCTTCAATCTTGTGCGTGCGAGCCATGGCTCGTACCTCCGAAACGAATTCGTATTACCAGCGGTAGTGCGAGAAGGCGCGGTTGGCTTCCGCCATCTTGTGCGTGTCTTCGCGCTTCTTGACCGCTGTTCCACGGTTGTTTGCAGCGTCGGTCAACTCACCCGACAACCGCTCCACCATCGTATTCTCATTTCGCGAACGGGCCGCGGCGATGATCCAACGAATGGCCAGCGCCTGACGGCGCTCGTTACGAACTTCAACCGGCACCTGATAGGTGGCGCCGCCAACACGGCGCGAGCGGACTTCGACGGCCGGCATCACGTTTTCCAGTGCCGAGCGGAACAGAACGATCGGGTCGGACTTGACCTTCTGTTCCATGCGCTCGAGTGCGCCGTAGACGATGTTTTCGGCAACCGACTTCTTGCCCTGTTCCATGACAGCATTCATGAACTTGGTCAGCACCAGATCCCCGAACTTCGGGTCTGGATTGACTTCGCGCTTTTCGGCTTTGTGACGACGGGACATGACGAGCCCTTAAATTTCAAAAGATTTGCGCTTAGTTGCCGGTGAACCCGAAGGCCGCAACCGGCGACTGATTACTTGGGACGCTTGGCGCCGTACTTCGAACGGCGCTGCTTGCGGTCACCGACGCCCTGGGTATCGAGAACACCACGAATGATATGGTAGCGAACGCCGGGAAGATCCTTGACGCGGCCGCCGCGGATGAGCACGACGGAATGCTCCTGCAGGTTGTGGCCTTCGCCGGGGATGTAGCCGATGACTTCGAAGCCGTTGGTCAGCCGGATCTTGGCGACCTTACGAAGCGCCGAGTTGGGCTTCTTCGGCGTCGTCGTGTAGACGCGTGTGCAAACGCCGCGCTTCTGCGGGCACGCTTCCATATGCCGGGATTTTTCCCGGTATGTCTTCGGCGTCCGTGGCTTGCGGATCAGCTGTTGAATCGTTGGCATGATGCCCTTGTCCGTTCTACGAGGCACCCGTGTCATCGGGTAGCCTCAAGCCTATTAGCCGGGCATTGCGTAATGCAATGGCCCAGCTCGAATTCCAGAGGACCCGCACCTCTTGCAAGGCGGCGGGTCGTGGTCCCGAATTTGCGTCTCTGCTTGGTTACGGCAGTGTTTAGACCTGCTGAGCGCGGACGCTCGTGCAAATTGGTCTACCACCTGACCGTGAGAGTTGATGGGGTCATATACACTTGACCAACATCGGTCAACACATCTCCGCCCCTCGATGCACTTTTTTTGTCGCGGCCGCAATGTTGACGTTGCTACTCGCTTGTTTTCGGTGACCGCGCGGCCTTCGCGGCAGCTGAGATTCCGATCAGAGCCCGATCGCGCTCGGCTTCCAAATCGGCGATTGTACGATCACCGATCATCGCCTCGACGCCAGCGATCGTGCGAGCCTCGAACCCGGGCGTCAGTTCGGGCGTGCCGAGCGCCGCCCAACGCTGCGTTTGGCTCGCGCCCAAGTGCTTGAAATAGTGCCTGATGCCGCCGGCACCGCCAGCCAGATGATAGGTCTGGAACGCCCCCATGAAAGCCCAGCGCAGGCCCGGGCCATAGCGCAGCGCGCGATCGATATCCTCGACGTCTGCGATACCCTGTTCGAGACAGTACATCGCCTCCCGCATCAACGCGCCTTGCAGCCGGTTGGCGAGGTGCCCGACCGCCTCCTTCTTGAGGATCACCGGCTCGCGGCCCAGCGACTTGTAGAAGGCGTACGCAGCAAGCACCGCGGGGGCATCGGGTGTCGCGCCGACGAGTTCGACGAGCGGCACAAGATGCGGCGGATTGAACGGATGCGCTACGATCACCCGCGACTTATCCTTCGCCTTTACCGCGATCGTCGATTGTGGAAACGCGGTCGTGCTCGATGCGATGATGCAGTGCGCCGGGGCCGCCGCTTCCAGTCGCGCGATCAGATCGGCCTTGAGGTCTGCCCGCTCGGGTGCGTTCTCCTGAATAAGATCAGCAGCCGCTACCGCCTCCTCGGGCGTTGAAACAAACGTCAAAGTTCCTTGCTTCACGGGCTGGTCCGGCTTTGCGTCCGGCAAGGCGCGGGCGACGAACGCACGCATCTTCGCTTCCGCGTCCGGACCGGGGTCGGTCGCAATCACATCGTAGCCATGACCGATGAAGAGTGCCGCCCAACTCGCCCCGATCGTTCCCGTTCCGATCACCGCAACCGTCTTGATCTTGCTCACGCGTGCCTCCCGATGCCACTTGCCCGCCGCCATTATCGATTGCGGATCATACGAAGGTGCAGACGCGGCTGTCCAAATCAAAAATTGGCCAAATCAAAATGTGCAGCGCTGCCCGGCGCGCTTACCTCCCCAGTTGCCGATGGCGGGTCGAGTGTGCTCTGTCACAAGCAAATTCGGCGCGCGAGGGAAGACCCATGATACCGACACTGCGGACGACGACCGTGCTCGATCGCGTGGGATTGAAGCGCAGCGATGAAGCCTACCTCACAGGGGTTCGCAACGCTGCCAACGCGCGCTTCCTGGTTCTCGCCGACGCCAAGCCTGTGATCATCTCGAATGAGGCGAAGTCGATCGCGCAGATCCGCTGGTTCACCCAGGACGAGCTGCAGAGCCTGGGGCTCCCAACCGCAGATGCGCTGTTTCTTGGGATCGATCGCGTCAGTGGCGCCGGGCACTTCGCCATCGCGGTGAGCGAACATCGCGCCAAGAACGCACCAGGCGGTGCCGCCATGATGCGGCCGCTCGTCGATCTGCGGACGCTCGCCATGCAAGGCATCATGAGCGCCGACGACGTCTCGCTGATCGGGCAGGCCAAGTCCCTCACCCACTGGCACGAAAGCGCGCACTGCTGCGGCCGCTGCGGCGGCACGACGATGAGCAAGGATGGCGGCTGGAAGCGTAAATGCTGGGCGTGCGGGCAGGAACACTTTCCACGCACGGATCCCGTCGTCATCATGCTGGTGACCGACGGCGAGCGCTGCCTGCTTGGGCACGAAGCCCGCTTCCAGAAAGAGCCGCGCATGTATTCGACGCTCGCAGGCTTCATCGAGCCGGGCGAAGATCTCGAACACGCGGTCCGCCGCGAGATCTTCGAGGAAGCCGGGCTTGAGGTCGGCGAAGTTCGCTATCACTCGTGCCAGCCGTGGCCGTTTCCGCACTCGCTAATGCTGGGCGCGCTCGGCATGGCAACGACGACCGAGATCAACATCGATACGAACGAAATCGAGGAGGCGCGCTGGTTCAGCAAGGACGAGATCCGGCAGATGCTGGAGAAGCGTCATCCGGGCAACTTCTGGGTGCCGGGCCAGCAAGCCATCGCCTGCGCTCTGATCCAAGCTTTCGTCGACGGCTGGTGGAAGTAGGTTCTAGCCTTACACGCGAGAATGTCCCACCCGCCGGCGATCCGGACATTCATCCGGACATTCGAGTCGCAAAACAGCTGTCGTCAAGTCTTCAACTCAATGATACTATTGGCTTATGGCCAAGAAACACGCGGACAACAAAGCGGACATTTCAGCCTCCCCAGACCGGGGTGAAAGCACTGGCTTGATGGAGCCGATGCTGATATCCGAGGGGTCGCGCCATCGCGCGGCTCTGTCAGATCTCGCCGTCGAACTGGCTACAACTTCGGCAGCATTCCGCGCCAGCCTTCCCCGCAGCATCGAGACAGCGCTTGCTACGCTCGTACGTTCGATGAATTGTTACTACTCGAACTTGATCGAAGGCCACAACACCCATCCAATCGACATTGAGCGCGCCCTAAAGAACGACTACAGCGCCGATCCAAAGAAGCGCAATTTGCAGCTCGAAGCAAAAGCCCATATTGCCGTGCAGGCTTGGATCGACAGCGGTGGGATAGGTGACCGCGTCACCAAGCGGGACGGCATCGTCGAGATCCACCGCCGGTTTTGCGAGCTGATGCCTGACGATTTGCTGTGGGTGGCAAATCCGAAAACCAAGGCCAAAATTCAAGTGCTTCCAGGCCAGCTTCGGCACACGGATGTCCAAGTGGGTCGTCTTATCGCTGTTAGTCCGGGCGCAGTGCCGCGCTTTCTGACCCGGTTCGAAGAAGCTTACAGTCGTCTCGGGCGTGTCGATGCCATTCTCGCCACGGCAGCGGCACATCACCGGCTGCTGTGGATTCACCCGTTTCTCGATGGCAACGGCCGCGTTGCCAGGCTCGTTGCCCATGGAATGTTTCGCCAGTCGCTAGACAGTGGCGCGCTTTGGTCGATCGCACGTGGTCTTGCGCGCAATGAAGACAAATACAAGCAGCATTTGGCGGCATGCGATCAACCTCGGCGCAACGATCTCGACGGGCGCGGCACTCTAAGCGAAGAAGAGCTTGTGGCGTTCACACGCTTCGTGCTGGAAACCGGCATCGATCAGGTCAAATTCATGCGGGACCTAGTGCAGCCCGATCGGTTGAAGGCAAGACTGTCACTGTGGGCGGAAGAGCAGATACGCGCCGGCATTCTGCCGCCAAAGTCCGGCCTCGTGCTCGATGCCGTCCTCTATCGTGGCGAACTGCCGCGCAGCGAGGTGCCAGCAATTCTCGGCATCGGCGACCGGCAGGCCCGGCGCGTCACCAGCAAACTAATCGACGAAGGCGTGATGACAAGCACCGGGCCGAAATCGCCACTCAGTCTCGCTTTTCCCGCCACCCTGGCGTCGCGCTGGATGCCAGGCTTATTCCCAGATCAGCCGTGAAACTCGAATCCGTTACGAGGCTGCTGGCGTACGACTTACTTCCCCGCCTTTGCCTTGCGGAATTCGCTGG
>JANOOW010000176.1:0-3802 GCA_031421555.1 Hyphomicrobiaceae bacterium
CGGATCACCGGCATGGCTTCCTTGGTCAACGATGTGAAGACGAGCTCGCCCTTCTCGCCGTCGGGTAGAACCCTGCCGCTGACGGGATCGATGATTTCGGGATAAAAGTGGTCCTCCCAGATGTGCAACCCATCCTTGGTCTCGACGCACTCGTTGGCGACGCCTGGACCGATCACTTCGGACAATCCGAAAATGTCGACCGCATGCATGTCGAACGAACTTTCGATTTCGTCGCGCATGGCGTTGGTCCACGGTTCGGCGCCGAAAATGCCAGCCTTCAGCGAGGTCGAACGCGGATCGATGCCCTGGCGTGCGAACTCGTCGAGGATCGCCAGCATGTAGCTCGGCGTAACCATGATGATGTCGGGCTCGAAATCCTGAATCAGCTGCACCTGCCGCTCTGTCATGCCGCCCGAAACGGGTATCGCCAAGCAGCCCAGCCGCTCGACGCCGTAGTGCGCGCCGAGCCCACCGGTGAACAAGCCGTATCCGTAGGCGATGTGCACCTTCATGCCCGGCCGCCCGCCAGATGCACGGATCGAACGGGCCATCACGTCGGACCACATCGAGATGTCGTTGGCGGTGTAGCCGACGACGGTCGGCTTGCCTGTAGTGCCGGACGAGGCGTGTACACGCGCGAGCTTGTCTTGCGGCACGGCGAACATGCCGAACGGGTAGTTCGCGCGCAAGTCGGCTTTCGCGGTCAATGGAAACTTGGCCAGATCACTGAGCGTCTTCAGGTCGTCCGGGTGGACGCTCACGGCATCGAACGCCTTCCGGTAGTGGGGCACGTTGTCGTAGACGCGGTGCAGGGTCCACTTGAGACGTTCGAGCTGTAACGCAGCGATCTCATCGCGCGATGCGATTTCGATCGGGTCCAGATCTTCACGGCGCGGCGTCAGGTCAAGCATTGCGCTTACTCCACCGAAACCAGCGTACCGTCTATCCTGCGCGAGTGCCCGCGAAACTCCGCAATGACGTCGTCGAAGCCGTTGGTCACGGTGACGTCGTAAATGCCGCTGCGGCCTGTCCGCGAGCGTTCGACAGCCTTTGCGGTCAAGCGATCACCCTGCTTTGCCGCCTTGATGAACGTCACCGCACAATGCTGGGCGACAGTGCGCTGGTTGTAGCTGTTGCACGCGAAAGCGAACGCACTGTCGGCCAGCGTGAAGATGAAACCGCCGTGGCACATGCCGTGCCCGTTCATCATTGTGTCTGTAACTGGCATCTCCATTTCGGCGCGGCCGGGTGAAACATCGATCAGTTTCATGCCGAGCGCTTGCGACGCCTTATCGGTCGCCCACATCGCCTCGGCGCAGCGCTTTGCCATCGCTGTCGCGGCATCTGCCATCACTCAAGCCTTTCGGCCGGTGAACTTCGGTTCGCGTTTGTCGAAGAACGCGCGCACACCTTCGGCGTAGTCGGGTGTCTTCCCAGCTTCGCGTTGCAACTCGCGTTCGAGATCCAACTGGCTGTCGAAGGAGTTGGTGGCACTGGCGTGGAATGCACGCTTCATCAGGGCGAAACCGTGCGTCGGCTGCGTCGCCAGATGCCGCGTCATACGGAGTGCCTCGTCCATCAACTTTTCATCGTCGACGACCTTCCAGATCAGCCCCCAAGTTTCGGCATCGACTGCCGATAGCGTTCCGCCGAGCATCGCCAGGCCCTTGGCTCGTGCCTCACCGACCAGACGTGGCAGATGATAGGTGCCACCCGCATCCGGCACGAGACCAAGCCTGCAGAAAGGCTGAATGAAACGTGCGGAGCGCGCAGCGAGTACGATATCGCACGCCAAGGCCACGCTCGATCCGGCTCCAGCCGCGACGCCGTTGACGGCGCAAACGACGGGCTTCTCTAGATCGCGGATCTCGCGCACCAACGGGTTCCAGAATTCGTCGATGGTGGCGCCAAGGTCGGGTGCGGCGCCGCCCTCAGCCTGCACCCGATCGGACAGATCTTGGCCCGCGCAGAAACCTTTACCGGCGCCGGTCAGCAGTACGGCGCGAATGTCGTCTGCCCGTGCGTCCGCCAGCGCAAGGCGAAGTTCCTTGTGCATCACCTCGTTGAACGAGTTGAGCTTGGCCGGTCTATTTAGAGTGATGGTGCGCACGCCAAGCGCATCGTCTACCAGGATCGTCGCCGCCGTCATGAATTCCTCCTGATAAACTCGATACTTAGGATCGAAGTTTACGTCGGCAGGCGGGTCGGTCAATATACATTCGTCAGCATCGTCCGGTGTCCGGCCCTCAGGCTCGGACACCGTTGCGGCTGCTTACTTGCAAGCGCGCTGCTGGGCCCGGCAGTACGTCAAGGGCGAAGGGTCATTGCACGTGACCTTGGGGTTTCCGACAGGAGTCAGGCCCTTGTCCTTCATCGAGTTCTTGAGCGCGGCGCCTGCCATGAAGCGTGCAAGATCGCCCGTGACCATCGTGGCTTCACCGCCAGCAAGGACGCAGCTTTTCGCCGATGCCGCGGATGGCATCGCGATCAATCCCGCGCCCAAACCAAGTGCCACTGTAGCTGCTGCCAGATGCTTCATCATGATGTCCGCCTCCCCTGAGAAGTTAAGCGCTTCAACTATCATGATTCTGGGCTTTTCGAAGGCTGGCACGGCTAGGACGTTTGCGTCACCTTGCTGTGTTTCGCCCGGACACGCTCGCGATGCCAAACGTAGATGCCCGATGCGATGATGACCGCGGCACCCGCCAGCGTCCATCGATCGGGTATGTCACCGAAGAACAGATAACCGACGACGACGGCCCACACGAACAGCGTGTAGTTGTAAGGCTGCAGGAGCGATGGCTGCGTCATGCCGAGCGCGCGGATGAAACTGGTGTGCGCAACGCTGCCGAGTACGGCGATGGCGCCGAGCATCAGCCAACCTGTCGTGTCGGGCCAGACCCAGACGTACGGACCGATCAAACTGGTCGCGCTCAGGCCGACGAGCGCGGTCCAAAGCGTGGTCGTTTCGCTGCGGTCGACGCGCGAGCACATGCGCACCATCACTTGATAGACGGCCCACATCGCGGCGCCGAGCAGGGCGATCATGACGGGCGGCTCGATCGTGGCGAATCCCGGCCGGATGATCAGCAGTACGCCGGCAAATCCGGCGAGTACGGCTAGCCAGCGCCGGGGGCCCACTTGTTCGCCGAGCAGGGGAACGGACAGCGCCACCACGAGGAGCGGGGCGACCGCTGCGACGGCGTGAACGTCGCCGATCGGCATCAGCTTGAAGGCCAGCATGAAGATCGCGCTTTCGACGATCAGCAACAGGGCGCGGGAAAACTGCAGCCATGGCCGCCGGCTATAGGCAAGGCTGAGCAGACTTCTGTTTTGCGCCCGGCATTCGCTATAGAGCATCGTGATCGACAGGCCGGCGAACACGATGTTGCGCACCCACATGATCTGCCCGATTGGCAGCGACTGCGACAGGATCTTTGTCAGTCCGTCCATCACCGCGAAGGCAAACATGATGGCGAGTACCATCGCGATCGCCAGCGTGGCACGACCCGAAGTTTCCTCCGTGATAGCCGTTTCTTCTTCCGCCGCAGACAAAATCAGGCCTCCAGTAGTCGCCAAGGCCTGCGCCTTCGATGCTCAATTCATCCGTTGCTGAAGGGCTGCCGGAATGTCGCGCGGCGTGTCGGCGACCAGCACGCCGCCAGCCTCCAGCGCGGCCCGCTTGCCGGCGTAACTGCCAGCAGTGCCGGTGACGATCGCGCCGGCGTGCCCCATCTTCTTGCCCGGCGGTGAAGCCCGCCCGGCGATGAACGACACGATCGGCTTGGTCATGCCGCGCGCG
>JANOOW010000177.1:0-4237 GCA_031421555.1 Hyphomicrobiaceae bacterium
ACCGACGCCTCGTTCCACGGAATTCCGATCGCCCAGGCGAGGGGTGAAGCCAACAGGCCGAGGATGCCCTGCAGAGTCAAGGTCAGGCCGAACGGCTTGCCGACCAGTCCGAGAAATCCGTTGAACAGGGTGACGAGCGCCACCATCACCACGAGCATGCCGATGACGTTGGCGAGCAGGCGCACACCATCGCCGGTGCCCTGGACGATTGCATCCATGCTCGAACGCGGTGGATCTTCCAGCGTGACGTTTGCGGTCGAGGGGCCTTCCTCGAAGCCGCGCGGTACGACGAGGCGGGCGAGCATCAAGGCGCCGGGCACGTTCATGATCGACGCGGCGAGTACGTGGCCCGAAGCGCCCGGCACGAACGGTTCGAGGATTGCGCCGTAGAGCGCCATAACGGTGCCAGCAACTGTCGCCATGCCGACAACCATGATGGCGAAGATGCCGCCGCGCCCCATATCGTGCAGGTACGGACGGATCAGCAACGGCGCTTCGACCATGCCGACGAACACCTTCGCCGCGGCCGCGGTCCCGAGCGGGCCACCGATGCCAAAGGTACCCTGCAGCACCTTGGCGAACACCCGGACGATCGCTTGCAGCACGCCCCAGTGGTAGAGCAGCCGCGCGATCGCGCTCAGCACCATGATCAATGGCAACGCCTGGAAGCCAAGCAGGAACATGTTGTTGGGGAATTTTACCTCATAGGGCGCTGGTGCGCCGGCCAGGTGGCCGAATACCACCTGCATCCCGGTCTCCGTCGCCGTGCGCAGGGCAAGGAACGCTTGCCCGACGACGTCGAAAAACGCCCGGGCAGCAGGCAGGCGCAGTAGCAAAAGCGCGATGAAAAACTGCATCGCCAGCGCGGCGACTACTGTCGAAATGGCGCGCTTGAAAGGTAGGTCAGACCGGTTTTCGCAGCAAATCCATGCCAATAACGGTATCGCGGCAATGCCGACGAGCCCTTGCAATGCCAGCATTAACCAATCCCCCGGTGCTATTCCCGTCGCATGGCTGAGCATAGAGCGCAGCCGTGCGTTCTGCCACCAACCCGGCATTGCAGCTGATAAAATGGCGGGCGCTAGTGGAAATCCGGCGGGAAGTTATCCCCACGTCCCGCGCTCGTGACATAATCCTCCCGTAGACGCATGAACAGAGATTCGCTGGAAGATTTGGACCGCATGACTGATCGCACACCACCGCCGCTTCCGCCTCGTCAGCCCACCCGGCCGCCGAACTTGGAAGAGTTCCGGCCGCTTAACGAGCGCTCCGGTACCCCGTTGCAGCAGCTGCGGCCGCCGGGCGGGCAGACGCGTGCGCCGATCGGGCAGCAGCCGCGGCCGATGCAGCAGGGCGGGTATCGACCCACTCACATTCAGCGCACGCCGGAACGGCAGGGCCGGTCTTGGTTCACTTCGCTTCTGTTGTGGAGCGGCTTAGGCATCGCTGGTCTGGCTGTCGCAACGTTCACCGCACTGACGATCTGGTCGCCGGCGGATCTGGTGCGTGACCAGCTCGTCGCCCGCGTCAAGGCTCAAACCGGCCGTAATTTGACGATTGCCGGCCCAACGTCGCTTTCGTTCTTCCCAAGTGTCGCGATTTCGATGCGCGACGTCACGCTGTCCGCACCGCCTGGCATGGCAGGGGCTCCGGTCGCGACCATGCAGGCGTTGGAAGCGTCGGTGCCGCTGATGCCGCTGCTGCAAAAGCAGGTCAGCGTCGAGCGGTTGATTCTGCGCAAGCCGGTGATCGATTTGCGCGTCGACGCGAACGGCCGCCGCAGTTGGGATTTCGCCACACTCGAAGCGCCGCGCCGCATTCAAATCGCGCAAGCGGGCTCGGGGCGGCCGGGACAAATCCCGCGCGAGCTGCAGGAGTTCGTCAAGTCGGCGAACCCGGACAGCCGCGAGGCGGTCGTATCGAAGGGGCCGCTCGGTGCGCTCGAAACGCTGTCGCTGGAGGACATTCGCATCGAGGGCGGTACGATCCGCTACGGCGACGAGCGATCCGGCTTGAACGAAGAAATCCAATCGCTGGACGCGCAACTTTCGTTGAACAGCATATCGAGTCCGCTCGACGCCAAGGGAAGTCTGCTGTGGCGCGGCGAGCCGGTCTCATTCGAGACGCGGTTGGCTTCACCAAAGCTGCTCAGCGAAGAGCGGCCCGCGCGCTTGACCTTGAAGGTCAGTGGCCGGCCGGCCGACATCGACTACGACGGCTCGATAACGCTCGGCCGCGCGCCTGAGGCCGAGGGCACGATCGCGCTCAAGGCGCCGTCGCTGAAGGCCTTGCTGGGGCTTGCGGGCGTGACGATTCCCGAGGCTGGAAACATTAACACGGCCGCGCTGAACGGGCGCCTGAAAGCCAGCGAAACGTCGGTGGGCTTATCGGATATGACGTTGATACTCGACAGCATGACGGCGCAGGGCGCCCTCGTGGTCGAACCGCGTGGCGTTCGTCCGATGCTCCGGGGCAACCTGCAGATCGCAGAGCTGGATCTCAATCGTTTCGCGTTGCCGGGAGCGGGAGCGGGAGCGGCAGCGCCGCCAGCCGCGAAGGCGCGCGCGGTGCCATCGCCGAAGATCACACCGGCTGGCAAACCCGCGCAGTCGATCGAGGATTTGCTGCGGGTCAACCCGGAGCCGCCGAAGGGCGCGGCTCGTGTGCAAGGCTATACGCGGCGCGCCGGTTGGAGTGATGAGCCGTTCGACCTATCGGGGTTTCGTCTATTCGATGCCGATCTCAAGCTGGCGCTGGGCCGCCTCATCTATCGTGGCATGAAGGCCGGTCAGACGCAGATGCGGGTCGGCCTGAAAGACCGTGCACTGACGGTAAATTTCGACGACGTCCAATTGTACGACGGCCGTGGCCGCGGCTTGCTGACAGTGGATGGCGCGGCAGCCGTGCCAGCGATCGGCGCCAACATGGCGCTCGATGGTACCTCGGCTGCGGCACTGCTCAAGGACGCGGCGGAGTTCGAATGGCTGTCAGGGGCAGCGAAAATCAATTTCGCGGTGGCAGGGCAAGGCCTGACCGAGCATCAGGTGATGGCGTCGCTGCAAGGCAAGGCTGACGTCAATCTGAAGGACGGCGCGGTTGTCGGCTACAACGTCACGAACATGTTGCGCGGGCTTTCGCAAGGCCGCTTTGCCGGGCTCGAGCGGTCACCCACCGAGAAAACCGATTTCACCGAAATGGCCGCCAGCTTCACCATTCAAAACGGGATTGCGCAGAACAAGGACCTTCGGTTGATCAGCCCGCAACTGCGGATCACCGGTACCGGCTCAGCCCATCTGGGCGACCGCACGATGGACTACATGCTGCGGCCGAAGTTGGTAAGCCAAGGCGCCGGCGAGGGTACGGGCCTGGAAATCCCCGTGAAGCTCACTGGCGCGTGGGACCGGCCGACGATCGCGCCCGACATCGATGGCGTACTGAAAAACCCGGATCAGGCGGTCGACGCGCTGAAGCAGCTCGGCAAGCAGTTCAAAGAGAACAACCCCGAGGCCTTGAACAAGGCCAAGGATTTCCTGAACCAGTTCCTGAAGCGCTAGTACTGCCTGTGGGCATGATGAACTACGGGGGCGGGCCTGACGGCCTTCGAGATGGGAACTCCTCTCCCCTTCACGTCATGGCCACGAAGGTGGCCATCCACGACAACAGGCGGTAGGGCGGTGTGCCGGCCAGATGCGCGCACTTGCATCAGCACCAGACTTGTTGATGCTTGTCGTGGATGGCCGCCGCTGCGGCCATGACGAGAATTTTGATCGATCGAGGTTCGCTTTGCAACCTCGATCGATCCCCGAAAGACCAGAGCCGCCAAACTGCCTTGCGCGAAGACCGGCCCTTACTTACCCGCCCACTCGTCCTTCACTTCCGTGCACTTTTTGTCGACGAAGTCGTTGATGTCTTCGACGATGGTCGATTGCAGCACGTTGAACGTGTTGTCGGTCGCGGTGGCGGTCCACATTGCGCCCTTGACCAACGCCGGTGCTTCGATCTTGCCCCAGTTGAGCGAAGACTTCACGGCCTTGCCTTTTTCGAACATGACCTTCGGAGAGAAGTCGAAATTGATCTCGGCCTTGGCTTCCTTATCGCGGGCAACCTCGCATTTGACCTGATGCTTATCGAGCGCCAGTTCGTACTTGGGCTCGGTCATCGCCTTGATGATGTCGGCGCGCTTGAGCTTCACGTCGGCGACGCATTTGACCGCACCCCACGGCCACGACACCTTCGC
>JANOOW010000178.1:0-2254 GCA_031421555.1 Hyphomicrobiaceae bacterium
GCTGATCACCGACACCGTAATCGAGGGTGCGCGCGATGGCCGCTCGGTCGCCGACTTGATGGAAGCGGGCGCACATGTGCTCAAGCCGGAGCAACTGATGGACGGGATCGCCGAATTGATCCCTGATGTGCAGGTCGAGGCGACATTTCCGGACGGCACCAAGCTCGTCACGGTGCATAATCCGATCAGGGGCGCGGCACCCGCCAAAGTCGTGCCCGGCGAGGTTATGACGGCTGACGGAGAAATCACGCTCAACGAAGGTGCCGCGCGGATCACGATCACGGTTGCCAACACGGGCGACCGCCCAATTCAGGTCGGCAGCCACTACCACTTCTTCGAGACCAATCCGGGTCTACAGTTCGATCGCCCGAAGGCACGCGGATGCCGGCTCGACATTCCGGCCGGCACAGCCGTTCGCTTCGAGCCCGGCCAAACCCGCGACGTCACACTAGTGCCGCTTGCTGGCAAGCGCGAGGTGTACGGGTTCCGAGGCGAAGTGATGGGGAAACTTGCGAAATCTGCCAAAAAGACGTAATGTAAGGGTAGTTATGAATTGTAAGGAATGACGGATGAGCGGCTCGACAGTCACATCCAAAGGCCAAGTCACGATTCCCGCGAAGATCCGCGACGAGTTCGGCATCGAGTCGGGCGACGAGATTGTGTTCATGAAGGGATTGGACGGCCGCCTGAAAGTGCATGTCGCTAAGCGGCGACCTGGCGCTGGACGCGGCATACTCAAGTCGAGCGTCAAGCTCACGCAGCAGAACATCGATCGGGGCATCGCCGAAGCGGTCGCCGAACGTCGCGGTCCGAAACAACTGCGCAGCAGCAGGCGCGTCAGATGATCGCCATCGATACCAACGTCCTGCTGCGCTATGTCGTCGACACGGGCGACGAAGATCAAGTGGCGCAAGCCCGGGCTTTGGTTGCGCGGGAGTGCTCGCCAATCGCTCCGGCGCTCGTCGTTGACATCGTGCTCTGCGAATTCGTCTGGGTTATGCGTAAGACCCTGCGCTTCAAGAAAGCGGACGTCGTCACGGCGCTCGAATCTCTTGCGATCGACAGCCTGATTGAATTCCAGGATCGCGAAAATGTATTGAGCGCGCTGCAGAGCTATGCCGAGGGAGAAGCCGACCTTGCGGATCATCTTATCGCTGTCAACGCCCTGAAATCCGGTGCAGCCGAAATCGTTACATTCGACGCCGCTGCGTCCAAACACAGTCCTTTCAGACTAATCGGACTCTGAGACCCATGACCCGCACCATTTCACGCGCCGCTTACGCCGGCATGTTCGGGCCGACGACGGGCGACAAGGTCCGGCTTGCCGACACCGAACTCGTGATCGAGGTCGAGCGCGACTTTACGGTGTATGGCGAGGAGGTGAAGTTCGGCGGTGGCAAGGTGATCCGCGATGGCATGGGGCAATCTCAAGTCACGAACGCCAAGGGCGCGGTCGATACCGTCATCACCAACGCGCTGATCATCGACCATTGGGGCATCGTCAAGGCTGATGTCGGCATCAAGAATGGACTGATCTTCAAGGTTGGCAAGGCGGGCAATCCGGATATTCAGCCCAAGGTCGATATCATCATCGGGCCCGGCACCGATGTGATCGCGGGCGAGGGCAAGATCCTGACCGCTGGCGGGTTCGACACGCACATCCACTTCATCTGCCCGCAGCAAGTCGAAGAAGCTTTGATGTCGGGTACGACCTCGATGCTCGGTGGCGGTACCGGGCCGTCGGCTGGCACCAGCGCCACCACCTGCACGCCGGGGCCGTGGCACCTGGAAATGATGATCAAGGCTGCCGATGGTTTGCCGATGAACCTCGGCTTTGCCGGTAAGGGCAACGCATCGCTGCCGGCTGGCCTCATCGAAATGGTGAAAGCTGGGGCTTGCGCACTCAAATTGCACGAGGACTGGGGCACGACACCGGCTGCGATCAACAATTGTCTATCCGTCGCCGATGACTACGACGTGCAGACGATGCTCCACTCGGACACGCTGAACGAAAGCGGTTTCGTCGAGGATACGATCGAGGCATTCAAGGGCCGCACCATTCACGCGTTCCATACCGAAGGCGCGGGTGGCGGGCACGCACCCGACATCATGAAGATCGCGGGGCTGAAAAATGTGCTGCCGTCGTCGACCAATCCGACTCGCCCCTATACGATCAATACGATTGATGAGCATCTCGATATGCTGATGGTCTGTCATCATCTCGACCCATCAATCGCCGAGGACGTCGCCTTCG
>JANOOW010000179.1:0-4696 GCA_031421555.1 Hyphomicrobiaceae bacterium
CAGCCGCTCGATTGCCGGCTGCAGCCGGCTTTCGAGACCGCCGAGTAGAAAGCGCTCGAGATCACCCATGCCGCCATCCGATGGTAACAGTAGTTTTGACCGCTCGCGCCATGCTCGCGCCAATGCGTCGAGCTGTGCGCCCGAGACCTTTGCTTGCGCAATCTCGGGCGGCGTCGCAGCAGCGGTCGCGGCACGAGCGCCGGACGCCATCATCTCGATCGCATTGAGGATGAGCAGAAACGATCTCGATTCTTCCGGCCGCGCGGCAGTCAGCGTTTCCTGCATCACCTGTGCGCCACGTATTGGCAGGTACTGCGGGATGTACGATTCGAGCAGCATGTATTTTGCGAGCAGCTCGCCCATTTCGGGGTGTGGCGAGAAAAGGATAGCGCGGCCGCGTGGTCCCTCCGCCGATAGGATCGCGATGCGCTCCTGCATTTGCGCTGCGAACGTTTCGGGTGTCAGCGGATTGTCGATGAACAAACGGCCAGATGTCACTAGGTCGCGAAAGTGACCAAGGGGGATACAATTGCCGCCGATTTCGTCGAAGGCGGGACCGTGGAAATAGGGTATCTCTAGCGTTGGCGGCAGACCGCGGCGCAGCGGGCCGTCGGCGATCCGGCAGGTCGTGATGCCGACACCGGTCCGCAGGTAGTCTTGTGTGATGTTCGGCCGTGCATCGGCGAGACCGAGCCACGTCGGCCGCCCCTTGGCGAGGTAGTAGGCGCCGCCGCACGAGGCGACCGCCGCGCCGCCGGTGCGGAAGAAGTTGCGCACGGCTTGATCCGCACCGAGCGTTTCTTCCTTGGCGTCGAGACTCCAGTTCGAAAATCCACCCGGCAACACGAGTATGTTTTCAACGCCGAGCGCCCCTGACGCAATGTCTGCCCCCGACACCGGCCGAAACGCGATGCCGAGGCGTGACAACGCCAGCGCGTAATAACCGTAATAGGGGTAGGCCGAAGCTTTCCCGGACAACACTGCGCAGCAAACCGCTTCGACCGGTATGGCATTAGCGCGGGCCTCGGTCTGCACCAGCACGAAGCCGCGATCTTGAAGCAAACGGGCGAGTTCGCTCGGGGCTTCGATCAGGTAGTCGCCAGCCTCTGTGCCTTCCGCCTCAAACTGCATCCGCGACGCGCGAGCCCCACACGCGACGAGCCGGTTGACGAGAACCGCCACATCGAGGCGATCGGCGTTTTCATACCAGCCGAGGCGATACGCCGGCATCTGCCCTGGCCTCTCAACCGGCCGAGACGATGCGGTTCCAGCGGTCTGTCCACTCGCCCCGCTTCGTGGCCATCGTAGCGTGGTCGAGGTCGATCAGGCGGCTCATCTCATCCGGTGCGGCTTTGACGCGGGCCTGCAGTTCCGCCGGGAGCCCGGCCTCGGTCGTAGTATTGGTGCCCGGGTAGTTGAACTTCTGCGCCACCACGGCTTGCACCTTTGGGTCAAGGGTAAGGTTCAAGAATTCCTCGGCCAGCTCCATGTTCTTGCAGCCCTTGGCGATACCGGTGCCGGACGAATAAAGGATCGCGCCTTCCGACGGATAGACCCACTCAACCGGTGCATTCCAACCCTTCACCGTGAACGACTGCGACTTATACAGTAGGCCGATGACTGCCTCCTCATTACGCAGCGCATTCATGATGCTGTCGGTATCCTTCGCCCAGATCGGTTGCTGCGCGGTCATCTTCTTGAGCATCTCGAAACCGGCCTCGGCATCGTTCGGGCCCTTGCCCGCCGCGATCGATCCGATCGGCACGATGTAGGGTCCGATCGAATGGCTTATCTCTGGCAGCACGATCTGGCCCTTGAACTCGGGCCGCCATAGATCGGCGAACGACTTTGGCGGGTTCTTCACGAGCTTCGTATTGTAAATGATGCCAAGCGGCGAATAGATCATCGCGATCCAGTGACTCTGAATGAAGCGGTCGGGTACATTCTTGAGGTTGGTGAGGCGCGGCGAGTTGCGGTTGATCGGCTCGAGCGCGCCTTGGGCGACCGCCAGCGGTACGATGCCGTCGTGCAGTTGCACGATGTCAAACTTCTGATCGGCGGCCGAGACCTTGATCTTGGTGATGCGCTCGCCCGGGCTCGAGCCGCGGTCTTGAATAATCTTGACGCCGGTCAGTTTCTCGAAGGCCGTGTCGCAGCCCTCTTTCATGCTGTCGCCCCACAGCCCGCCCCAGGTCATCAGCACCATTTGCGAGGGCTTTGCCTGCGCCAATGCCGGCGTTATTCGCGCGGTGGCTCCTGCAGCCAGGGCGCTCGCTCCGGTCAACAGTTGGCGTCTATCCATGATGAGTTCTCCAGCAAAGTTGACGGCGGTCGTCTACCATCCGGCGACGCCGGTGTTACGACGTGGATCGGCGGCGGCGATCTTCACGCCGCTCGGCTCATGATGCAGCACAGCACACACCGCACCAGACTGGAAAGTGAAGTCTGGCCATGCTTGTGCGTCATGGCCGAGGTGGCGCAGCGCATCGAGCGTTACAGCCGGGAAGCGGCCTTCCAGCATGACTCGATCGGGCAGTATCTCATGCGGCTCGAAGCTGCTCGGGAAGCTATAGGTTGCGAACCGCGGCGCCTCGATCGCGCTGACGAGATCCATGCCGAACACGGCGAGATTCAAAAGCACCTGCAGCATCGACTGGGTCTGCACGTCGCCGCCCGGCGAACCGAACGGCATCACCATGCCGCCATCGAAAACGGCGATAGCTGGGTTGGGCGTCAGGCGTGGCCGTCTGCCGGGGCCGACCTCGCTCGGGTGTCCCTCGATTGTGAAAGACTGCGATCCTCGCGAGGACGGGCAAATGCCAAGTCCCGGAATGATCGGCGTGTCGTTCGAGGTGTCGCTGGGCGTCGCTGAGAAGGCGTTGCCCCACCGATCGACGACTGCGACATAGGATGTGTCGGGCGATGGTGCGAGGTCGCCTTGGCCCGAAGCGAACGCGTGTACCGCGGGCTTGCCGATCCCGGGTGCCGGCATGCCGGGAATGGCGCGCAACGGATCGATGCGCGCGCGTTGCCGGGCGCCATACTCGGCTGAAAGCATCCCGGCCAGCGGCACATCGACGAAGCGCGGATCACCATAGGTCGCCTCGCGATCGGCGAAGGTTAGTTTCATCACTTCGGTCAGCAAGTGAACGTAGGCTGGCGAGTTGTGGCCAAGCGTACCGAGATCGGTGTCACCCAGTATGGCGATCGCTTGCGCCATCATCGGACCTTGGCACCACGGCCCGCAATTGTAGAGTTCGATGCCGCGCCAGCGGGTCACCACCGGCGCCTCCATGCGGACCGCATAGCGCGTGAGGTCCTCAAACGTCAGCCAGCCCCCGTTGGCGGCGTGGTAATTCGCGATGCGCGCGCCAATGTCACCGCGATAAAATGCGCCGCGCGCCGCTTTCAGACCCGCTTCACGGCCTTTCGCCAAAGTCGCGCGCTCCTGATCGGCCATATAGGTAAGCGTCGCTGCCAGATCGGGCTGCTTCATCGAGGCGCCGACGGCGACGGGCTTGCCGTCGCGAAGGAATAGCGCTGCATTGTCTGGGTAAGCGGCATAGTCGCCAGCGTACTTGGCCACGAAATCGGCCATCGTCGGATGCACCGGAAAACCGTCACGCGCCAGCCGGATCGCAGCCTGCGCCACGTCGCCGAAACTCATGGTGCCAAAGCGGGTCAACGCCTCGATCCACGCTGCGGGAGCTGCCGGCACAACCGTGCGCAGCAGTCCTTTTGGAATCGCACCATCGTTCACGTCGCGGAAATGCCGCGCCGATGCGGCTGCCGGCCACACGCCGAGACCATCGATGGTAACAACGCGGCCGTTTCTGCCATCCCGAATCATTATCGGTGCCACGCCCGCGACGTTGACGATGTCGCATTGCACGACGCCAAGCACGAGGCCGGCAGCGACCCCGGCATCAACGGCATTGCCGCCCGCTTCCAGCACCAGCAGTGCCGCCGTCGCCGCCGCCTGATGGCCGGCTGACACCATGTGCCGATCGCCGCGGACAAGACGACCGTTGCTGCCGTCAGCACGCCGTTCGATGAATTTCATGATCTCAACCATGGAGGCGGAAACATAGCGTAAGCAATTGTGCTTTCGAAAGCGCTACGTACGAACGTAGCGATGTATGCGAACAGAACCTACCATCAATACTAGGCTCGCTAGAGCAGCGTCGCATCTCGATGTACCTTCAGCCAATCGATGCTTGAATCGCAAATGCTGTCGTTCCTCCCGACTGCCTAGTCTTTGCCACTTCGATGCACGAGGCGGCTTTCGATCGCACGAATCATCCGCTCTGTACAAGCCTAGTGCCGCCGCTCGCAGAAGCGTGGCTGAGTCGCCGCTTCTTCGACCGCTCATTGCCTGCGGCCAGGATCGCCTTCAAGGATCACATTGATGCTGTGAGCTTTTCTCGCCGAAGCCTCAAGCACAACGCAAAATCGTGGGTGCGAAAGCTGCGTTAGTGTGTCGGTTTGACGCGTCTGAAGACTGCGTGAGAACCCGGAACGCTACCATGCGCATATCGTTAGAAATTTGGTCGACGAGTGCGACTTCGGTTGCGATTGGTATCGGAATTAGAGCGTCCACGCGGCAAGCGGCCGGCCAGCGTGGCGCCGAAAGGACGAGTTTCTTATGGGCAAAATCTAAAAATGATCACAATGTTAGAAACGATCGCGACTACCG
>JANOOW010000180.1:0-2911 GCA_031421555.1 Hyphomicrobiaceae bacterium
TGCTGCCGAGGAACAGGCCATAGTGCTCGGTGTGGCGGGTTACGAGATCGTTGAAGAAGAGCAGCATCGTGGCACCGGCTAGCGGTCCCAGAAAGACCGAAGTGCCGCCCAGCATGATCATGAATACGGCTTCGCCAGAGATCGACCAATAAGCGAAATCTGGATAGGCACCCGATACGAACAGCCCCATCAGAATACCGCCCATGGAGCCGAACACGCCAGAGAGTATGAAGGCGATCAACCGCATGCGCCATACCTTGATGCCGAGAAACTGGGCGCGCACCGGATTGTCGCGAATCATCCGCAGCGTGTAGCCGAACGGCGACTGCACGATGTGGCGCATGATCAGCAGCGAGCCTACCAGAATCACACAGCAGAACAGGTAGAGATGCGGTAATTGGTCGAGATGGATGCCGAGGAACGGTGGCCGCGGCAAGCCGCCGGTCAGGCCTTGGTCGCCACCCGTCACCGGTGTCCAGGCAATGATCATGCTGTGCATCAGCATCTGGAAGGCCAGCGTGATGAAGGAAAAGTAGATCTCCTTCAACCGCACGCAAATGGCGCCAATCACCGCTGCGACGGCGGCGGCGAGCAGCAGCGTCGCAAAGAACGCAACTGGTATGGACGTGCCGAGCTTCTGCATCATCAGGCCGAAGCTGTAGGCGCCTAGGCCGATGAACATGCCGTGGCCGAACGACACCAATCCGGCATAGCCAACCAGCAGGTTGAGCGAGGTCGCGAACAGCCCGAAGGCCGCAACGCGAATGATGAAGTCCGACAGCGCCTTGCCGGGAAAGATGTAGGGCAGCAAGGCAAGCACCAGCAAGGCGATTGCCGCAACGGCGAAGTCACGCAGGATCAGGGAACGGCTCATGTCAGCTGCCCTTGCCGAACAGGCCGCTCGGCTTGACGATCAGGATGATCGCCATCAGTAGGAACATCAGGCCTTCGGTGAACAGCGGGAAACCGATCGAGCCGAAGCTGCGCGTCAGCCCGATCATCAAAGCACCGACAAGCGCGCCGGCCACCGATCCCATGCCGCCGATCACGGTGACGATGAAGCTCTCGATCAGGATCGAGAAGCCCATGCCGGAGACGACGGTACGCACCGGCACTGCCAGCGCACCCGCCAAACCGGCAAGGGCGCCACCGAGGGCGAACACGCCGCCGTAGACGAGTTGGGTATTGATGCCGAGTGCCGATACCATGCCGGGATTGACCGCGGCCGCCCGCACGATCTTGCCGAACCGCGTCTTTTCGATCAGAACGCCGAGCAGGATCGCGACCACCAGGGTGACCAAGATCAGGAACAGATAGAATACCGGAATAACGCCACCGGCGACGATGAAGGGCGTCTGCTGGAACGCCGCCGGCATGCCCATCGAGCGAAAATCAGCCCCCCAGATGATCTTCACCAGATCGTCGATGATGAGCACAGAGCCGTAGCAGACGAGCAGCTGCATCAAGACGTCGGCGCCGTACACCCGGCTGATGAAGAACCGCTCGAACAATAGTCCGAACAGGGCGACGCCGAGCGACGCACCGATCACAGCCGCGAGATAGCTGCCTGTCGTTTGGTAGATGGTCAGTGTGAAGTAGGCGCCCAGCATATACAGCGAGCCGTGCATGAAGTTGACGACCCCCAGCACGCCGAAGATAAGCGACAGGCCGGCCGCTACCAGAAACAGCAGCATGCCGATGATGAGGCCACCGGTCGTCTGCGTGATCAAGCAAGAGGCGGTGGATAAACAGGTTGCAAGCGCGTCGAGATCCACGATCTTCCTCTGCGGAAATAAATCAACAAGATGAAATCGCAGGAAACCGCCCGGCCGTTTCCTGCGATCGCGAAGTCTGCACTTAAGCGTAGTTCATCTTCTTCATCCACTCGGCTTCGAGTTCGAGGATGGTCTTCCAGTCACCGCCGACGATGTTCTGGACGTAAGGCTCCTTCGGGATCGTCACGCCCCAACCCAGCGCGTAGTTGATCACCTGGCCATCGGTTTCACGGATCGTTACCTCGCCATTGGCGCCAAATGCCGTCTTCAGCTTGAAGCCGCGGGCCGCCTCGGCGAGCTTGGCGCCATCGGACGAGTTGGTCTTCTTCATCAACTCGATGATAAGCTGGATGGCAATCGCGTTCTCCCACGACCAGTTTGTGGGCAGATCCTTGTATTTCGCCTGATAGGCATCAGCCCAGGCGGCGTTCTCAGGCGTCGCCGGATAGGACTTGATATAGCGCGTGGCGGAGTGGATGCCGGCCGGCAGATTCTTCACTGCGGTCAACGTCGTGTAGTCGGCCATGTTGATGCCGAACAGCGTCGTCTGTCCGAACAAGTTGTAGATCGACGCCTGGTCGATGAACGAGGTCAGGTCGCCGCCCCACAGCGCCGAATAGACGGCTTGCGGCTTACTCTGCAAAATCTTGGTGATGTTTTCCGTGTAGTCGGGCTGAAACAGCTTCGGCCAGGATTCCGAAAGAACCTGCGCATCGGGGTAGAAGCGCTTCAGGTATTCAAGGAACAAATTGGTGTTGTCGCGGCCGTAGGCATAGTCCGGCGAGCAGCTCATCCAGGTCTTGAGGTTCTTTGCCTTGGCGATGTTGGCGGCATAGGCGCCGCTGACGATCGCGTCATGGATGCCGATCCGGGCCGTGCGGATAACATTCGGCAGGCGGATCTTCGGATCGGCGGTCAGCGAAGACGTCTCGGAGTTGGTGTGAACGCAGAAGAACTTCAGGTCGCGTGCCACCTCCTGCACCGCAAACGAAGCGCCCGACGCCTCGGCATCGATCAGGAAGTCGCAACCGTCGGAGTTGATCATCTGCCGGGCGATGCTGGCTGCCTCTTCCGGCTTGCCTTTGCTGTCGCGAACCACCATTTCGATCGGCCGGCCGCCCAGACCGCCTGCGGCA
>JANOOW010000181.1:0-5218 GCA_031421555.1 Hyphomicrobiaceae bacterium
AGGATCACCGCCGATACAATGCCAGCCAGTTCTCCCTGCAAGTCATAGATTGGGACGGAGTAGACAATGCCAGAGCGATCTTTGTCATTGGGAGAGGTCGGCGAAAAACGGGTGTTGTCGCACGTGATAATTTCTTGGCTAGCGATGGCGGGATATCCGAGCGCCGACAGCGTTGCTTCTTTGGGATAGCGAGCCTTGAACCAGTCTATTTGCCGCTTCATCTCGCGGTACTCATAGATCTCGATTTCATCCGTTTCGATTGCGGATCGCGGGCCATGGTTCTGCTTTGGTTGATCGGCGTTACGGCCGACAATAAGGTCATCAAAAGTTAGAAGTGGCTTTTGTAGCTGGCCCGTTTGCGCATCCAACGCATCGGGGTCAAAGGACGCGGGTATGAAATAGAGTTCAGACAGGTGAACATTTTCGGCAAGACTTTTGTACAGCTCTTCGACGGTGATCGTCGCGTCAACAGGCAGTTCGAGCTTGAGCGAACTGATGCCCCGCACACCTGGCAAACGCGCGATGGTTCGTAAGCCCTGGTGCACCTGACGGAAACTTGCCTCGACGCGGGATGCCACGTTGCGACTGTCCGCGTGGCGGGTCGCTTGGAAAAGCATCAGTGCGGATGTGAGCGTGGCATTCCGTTCACGTGTGAACTGAAGGAATAATATGACGGCGATCGCAGTTAGAATAGCATAGCAAGTGAACTGTCCCAGCTTTGCACGCGTGTTAAGGGGTTCCGGCGGGCGTGAACGAAAAGCTGAGCCGGTCACCGTCGGCCTTTCGCCAGGACGACTAGCCTGTCGATGGTCGAGGTCAGGTCGCGGATATCATGCTCGGCAACTCTGGCTCTTGGGTCGGGGATTTTATTTATTTGCAGTTGGATGATCGAGAGATGAGTGCGGAGGTCGTGAGAAAGCGTCGATGCGATTTTAGTTTGTTTATCTGTCAACGAACTCTCTGTTCCAAGTGCCGCCGACACGGCCCAACGTGCCAGCGAAGCGCATATAAGCGCTGCGACAGTCAGCAATGGCCCGTCGAAAAGGGGCTGGAGTACAAGCGCGAAGCCGGTTGCAGCAAATATCAGAACTAGGTCGTTATTCAAAAAACTTCGTGCGCCGATCAATCCGGTTGCGCCGCCCACTTCAGATCGTACGTCGTTGGCAGAACCGTCGGGGATCGTCATCGAAGCTCCACCAACCGATAACCGTCACCATGGATTGTTTTAACTTCGATGCCCATGGTGGCGTTTATTCGTTTACGCAGCCGCGATATCAGTTTCTCAATTGCATTCGAAGTACCTTGGGAGGTGGCCTCATAAATAGCATTCTCAAGTACCTGTTTTGCCACGACCTGATTACGCCTATTCATGAGCACCGCGAGCAGCCGCCGCTCGCCTGGGGTAAGGTTTAGAATTCCCCCATCATGAGTAATTTCGCCGGTTGTCCTATCCAAGCCTAGTGCGCCGACCTTCAAATTGCGCGGTTCGATAATCCTTGGGCGGCGCAGTACAGCACGAATACGAGCCGTTAGTTCCAAGCAGTTGTAGGGTTTCACGAGATAGTCGTCAGCGCCGACTTCTAGCCCTGCAATGCGATCGTTAACGTGCGCACGCCCCGACGTAACCAGTATCGGAATTTGCCTTCGAGAGCCCCTGAGTTCGCGTATCAAATTCAGCCCGTCGCCGTCCGGCAGACCCAGATCGATGACGTACAGCGAATGTTCCCCACAACTAGCAATTTCTAGAAAGTCGGCGATCGTGAGGGCCGCGTCCACAATGAAACCTGAGTTTCTGAGGTGCTCACATACCAGTTCCGAACAACGCAGATTATCCTCTAATACCAACAAATTCATGGCAAGGTACCTGGAACTCCGACCGGGCGGGCAGCCCAAGATAAGCAAGTATCATTCCATCATGAGACGCAGCATAGGAACATCCGTCAAGGTCTTAAGACCAAAGTTCGGCGTCGGACAGACTTTAGTATCTCGCGCTAATAGGCGTAGATCGATCTCCCAAATGGACCTCTGAACACCCGTCAATGGACCTCTGAACACCCGTCGACCTACGCGAGGTCGCCGGCGGCCACCTGCGCCGACGCATAGTATATGATCCTTCGGCGAAGGTCAGCGTTTTCGCCTACTTCGTCAGCGACAGATCATGCTCACGGTCGATCATCGTCTTTCTATGGCGCACAGCGCAGCGGCGACACCTGTACTTGTCGACCATGCTTCCCGTTGGAACGATGCTGATCGGCCTCGGCGCCTTTAACGTCATTGAGGGCCTGGTCGGCCATCATATTTCGGCAGCCCCTCTCTGCGTTTGGGTCACGCTATATCGCGCGGCAGAGTTGACCGCGACGGAGCCGCCCCCGCCGGCGGCCGGCGTCTCCGCCCGTTCGGGCTCAATGAATCGTCGATTTTGGCATCTGCTTCGCTCATCGTCTTCGGATGTCTGGTACTTCGGTTCTTGCAACATGGAGATGCGGAACCTATTTAGCGTTTGCTAATTTAGGTCCTAGTAAGTGGAGCATCATGAAGAGTTCACCGTTGGAGATACAGGAGCTCAAAATTGTATCGGCCGAAGTCGCTGGCATTCTTCGCGCGCTTGGCAACGAGCGCCGGCTGATGATCCTCTGCAAGCTGGCTGAAGGGGGCGAATTAAACGTGACCATGCTCGCTGAAGAGGTGGGCCTGAGCCCATCGGCCCTTTCGCAGCACCTTACCAAGCTGCGTGCGCGAAAAATCGTTGATTACAGACGCGACAGCCAGATCCTCTGGTATCGGATCTCCGATCCCCGAATTGAATCGCTCTTTCACACTCTGCACGGACTATTCTGCGGGCCGCAGAAGATGTCAGTGAACACGCGGCGAAGGCAAAAGTCATGAGCGAATTTACGCCTGTTTCCGCGCTCATCGGCGGCCTCCTGATCGGTGGCTCGGCCGCCCTCCTCCTCAACCTCACTGGCCGCATCGCCGGCATCAGCGGCATTCTCGGCGGGCTCCTACAGCCCGCCAGGAAGGATGTCGACTGGCGTCTTGCTTTCGTCGCCGGACTGCTGCTGGCGCCGGTGATCTATACCGCAGCGGCCGGCCATGAGCCCCGTATCGAAATCGATGCCTCTGTGGGTATGTTGGTTCTGGCCGGACTGCTCGTCGGGTTGGGCACACGGCTCGGAGCGGGCTGCACCAGCGGTCACGGGGTTTGCGGGATCGGGCGCGGTTCGCCTCGGTCGATCGCTGCGACAGTAATCTTCATGGCGACGGCGGTCGCCACCGTGTTCATCGCACGGCACTTAGCAGGGCGTTGAACATGTCAGTAATTCTCTCCGCCTTCGCATCAGGATTGATATTCGGCCTAGGCCTCCTCATCTCCCAAATGGTGAACCCGGCCAAGGTTCTTGCCTTCCTAGACATCTTCGGAGACTGGGATCCCACCCTCGCCGTCGTCATGGGAGCCGCGGTCGCTGCTTCTGCGCTTGGACATTACGTAGCGAAGCGCCGAGAGGTTCCGCTTTTTGGGAGAGGGCTCGATGTCCCGACGCGTAGCGACCTAGAGCCGCGCCTGCTCGCGGGCGCCGCACTTTTCGGTGTCGGGTGGGGTCTTGTAGGCCTTTGCCCCGGTCCGGCCATCACGGCTTTCTCGCTCGGGCTCTGGCAAGTCATCATCTTCGTCGCGGCGATGTTCGTGGGCATGGCGCTTTTCCTTTTCGTTCCGGCGGACTGGCTACAGCCACCCTCCCGGCGTGAAGCGCAGGCGGGGGAAGAGTGATACCGGACACAGCAACAAGCCTCCTCACCGCAGGCTCCGGCGTGATCGTCGGGCTCGTTCTTGGCCTCGTCGGCGGTGGCGGCTCGATTCTCGCCGTACCTCTACTGGTCTATCTGGTGGGGGTAAGTCCGCCGCACGTCGCCATAGGGACAAGCGCTCTTGCGGTATCGGCGAGCGCGTTCGGAAACTTACTGCCGCACGCCCGCGCCGGGAACGTAAAATGGCGGTGCGCAGCCGTGTTTGCGGCTGCCGGTGTGGCGGGGGCTCTACTGGGCGCAGAGTTCGCCAAAGCTCTCAACGGCGACAAGCTCCTAGTCCTGTTTGGCCTTGTGATGGTGGCAGTCGGTCTCGCCATGTTCCGCAAGCGGGACGGAACGGGCAATTCCGATGTGCGCCTGACGACGCACACTGCCCGTGAGCTGCTTCCGTCCCTGCTGGGCATCGGCTTCGCGGTCGGATTGCTGTCCGGGTTCTTCGGGATCGGCGGCGGATTTCTTATCGTGCCCGGACTCATCCTCGCCACGGGCATGCCGATGACTTCGGCGATCGGTACCTCGCTCGTGGCCGTCAGCGCCTTCGGAGCGGCCACAGGCGCCAGTTATGCTGCGTCCGGAATGATCGACTGGCCCATCGCCGTACTTTTTGTGCTTGGCGGCGTCGGGGGAGGGATTCTCGGGGTCGCCCTTGGGCGCATACTGGCTCGGCGAAAGCGAGCGCTCAACCTCGTCTTCGCAACGATCGTCGTTGCCGCCGGAATTTATGTGCTGGCGCGCGGCATTAGCGCGCTGTCCGGCGGTCTGATCAATCCCGCCTGAGGAGAAGTTTCGTGATGAATAAAAAGATGGGCGGTATGATACGGGGCATGGGTCTCTGGTGGCCTGTTGCCGTCATTTGGCTGATCCTCGGGATCGCCGGTTGGGAAAATATCTATGCTCGCGGCAGTGATGTTTGGGACGGCCTAGTTTGATCAACATGGAGGATAAAATAATGAGCTACTACTTCGCAACCACGCTGTCGGCATCTTTCGAAGACGCCGTCGCCCGGACTACGGCCGCCCTGAAGGAGGAGGGGTTCGGAATCATCACCGAGATCGACTTGAAAGATACTTTTAAGCGCAAGCTCGACATTGAGTTCCGCCGCTACACGATCCTTGGCGCCTGCAATCCGAACCTCGCTTTCGAGGCGTTGAAACTCGAAGACAAGGTGGGGACGATGCTGCCGTGTAATGTCATTGTGCAGGAGCGCAGCGCCGGTCAGGTCGAAGTGGCTGCGATTGATCCGGTCGCCTCTATGCAGGCGATCGGAAACCCGGCGCTGGCGGAAAAAGCGCAGGCTGTGCGGCAGAAGCTCGAGAGCGTGATCGAACGGTTGTGAGCGGGAAAATTCGCAGCAGTGTCAACTGAACAGGAGCGTGCCGCGATGGCCGCAACAACATCCCAAGGCCTTCAC
>JANOOW010000182.1:0-17047 GCA_031421555.1 Hyphomicrobiaceae bacterium
TTGCGGTGGAACGCTTGCGACCGTGCCTTCCATGATCTTCAGCAAGGCCTGCTGCACACCTTCACCCGAAACGTCGCGGGTGATCGATGGATTGTCGGACTTGCGGCTGATCTTGTCGACTTCGTCGATGTAGACGATGCCACGCTGCGCCCGCTCGACGTTGTAGTCGGCGTTCTGCAGCAATTTCAGAATGATGTTTTCGACGTCCTCACCGACATAGCCGGCTTCAGTCAACGTTGTGGCGTCGGCCATCGTGAAGGGCACGTCGAGGATGCGGGCCAGCGTTTGGGCGAGAAGCGTCTTGCCACAGCCGGTCGGGCCGGCGAGCAGGATGTTCGACTTGGCAAGCTCCACATCGTTGTTTTTGGCAGCGTGATTGAGCCGCTTGTAGTGGTTGTGTACCGCAACGGAAAGAACGCGCTTCGCGTGATCTTGCCCAATCACGTAACTGTCCAGAACGGCCTTGATCTCGTGCGGCGAAGGTACGCCATCGCGCGACTTGACGAGGGTGTTCTTGTTCTCTTCGCGGATGATGTCCATGCACAGCTCGACGCATTCATCGCAGATGAATACGGTCGGACCGGCGATCAGCTTGCGTACCTCGTGCTGGCTCTTGCCGCAAAAGGAGCAGTAGAGGGTGTTTTTTTCTTGCTGTGGTGCCATTCTGTTCTCTCACCCTCGAGGAGATGGTGCCGGGACCACCTGCCAATAACTTTTCTACAAACGCCTAGCAGAATCTAACGCAAGATTCGTAAAATCCCTAGCCAACCAGAGCATGCAAGACGCGCAATGATCAAGATTGGATTAACAGATCCCTAGTCCCTTAATTTAGCAGGACGGTGCGAATTCGACGGTAGTGTGACAACTCGCCTTGGCCCGCATCCTATAAATGGAGAACTTTTGCGGAACTGCAATCCTGCCCGTGACCGGACGCTCAAGGTGACGGAAATATTGATCTATTGCAGTATTAGACCGGAGGGTTTTAGTTCTGTAAATGTTCCGCGCTTCTGTGAAGAAAGGGGCGCCACGAAAACGCCCCCTCCACATCTTGCGTATCGAACAGCCTCAGGCCTTCGATTCGATAACGCCCTCGAGATCCTCGCGCTTGTTCAGGACCTTATCGATAAGCCCGAACTCCTTCGTTTGATCAGCCGTCATGAAGTGATCCCGGTCGAGCGTGCGTTCGATCACATCATACGATTGCCCGGTGTGCTTGACGTAGATCTCGTTCAGGCGACGCTTCATCTTCACGATATCCTCGGCGTGACGCTCGATATCGGACGCCTGGCCCTGGAACCCGCCGGACGGCTGATGCACCATGATCCGCGCGTTCGGCAGGGCAAACCGCATGCCCTTGGTGCCTGCTGCCAGCAGTAACGATCCCATGGAAGCAGCTTGGCCCAGACACAGCGTTGCGATCGGGCAGCGAATGAACTGCATGGTATCGTAGATCGCCATGCCAGCCGTCACCACGCCGCCCGGCGAATTGATATACATGGAGATCTCTTTCTTCGGATTGAGAGACTCCAGGAATAGTAACTGCATACAGATCGATGATGCCATCCCATCCTCGACGGCGCCGATCGCAAAGATGATACGCTCCTGCAAAAGGCGCGACGGCAGATCGTAGGGACGGCCAGTCCGGTCAGCTGGGTCGATGACGGTTGGCCAGAAAGACGACGTCATCGGTGATGACGTCATGGCCGGGCCGAACGGTGGGAAATCGGAATATCGCATGGGCCTTCTGCTCCTATTTGGGCAAATCGCCCTTGATCTAAAATTCGGCGGCAAGCGGGACGCGGTCTTTGAGAAGACGGCTGGCGGCAATGTCCGCCCCTCGAAGCTACAATTCAAGGGGCGGGCAAAATTAAGTCACTACTCTTGGCGCGTCGCATTCAGCGTTTAAGTCTCGTCGGCGGCAGGCTTGAACAGCTCCTCGCGGCTGACCTTGCGATCCGTCGGCTGTGCCTGCGCGACGATATGATCGACCACCTTGTCCTCGAAGATCGGCGCGCGCAACTGCGCAACGGCGCCCGGCGTTTTCTCATAATACTCGTAGACGAACTTTTCCTGGCCCTGGAAGCGTCGCGCCTGCTCCATCAGTGCCATCCGCATCTCATCTTGCGTGACCTGAATCTTGTTCGCCTCGCCGATTTCGCCGATGATCAAGCCGAGACGCACGCGGCGCTCGGCGATCTTGCGATATTCTTCCCGCATCGCTTCTTCGGACTTACCCTCCGACTCGAAGGTCTTGCCTTGCTGTTGCATGCCGTTGGTGACCTCGGCCCACACGCTTTCAAACTCACTATCGACCAACGACGCTGGCAGCGCGAAATCATGCTTCGCCTCTAGTTCGTCCAGCAGCGTGCGCTTGAGACGCGAGCGGCTGACACGATCGAACTCACCCTGGATCTGCGCCTTCACGAGTTCGCGCAGCTTGACCATATCGGCCGCGCCGAGAGACTTGGCGAATTCGTCATCGAGCTGTGGCTTCTGAGGGACTGCAACTTCGGTGACCTTGACGTCGAACACGGCAACCTTGCCGGCGAGGTGGGCAGCACCGTACTCCGCCGGGAACGTCGCGGTGACAGCGCGCTCGTCGCCAGCCTTGGCGCCCTGCAATCCATCTTCGAAGCCAGGGATGAAGTTGCCTTCGCCAATGACCAGCGCGACACCCTCGCCGGTACCGCCCTCGAAAGCTTCGCCATCGATCTTGCCGACGAAATTCATTGTCACGCGGTCGCCATCGGTGGCGGCGCGATCGGCTTCAGCCTCGTAAGTGGTGCCGCGGGCGGCGAGATCGGCGACAGCCTTGTCGACGGCTTCCTCGTCGACCTCGGCAACGATTCGCTCCAACTTGAGAGCGGAAAGATCCGTCACCGTGAAGGTGGGGAGCACTTCGAACGTCATGTCGTAAGCGAGATCGGCCGTGCCATCGATGACCTTCTCGATCTGTGCCGAATCCTCCGGGAAATCGATTTTCGGCTGCAACGCTGGGCGTTCGTTGCGGTCGGTTACGGCCTTGCGGCTCGTCTCCTCGACGGCTGCCTGCATCACTTCGACCATCAGCGACCGGCCGTAAACCTTCTTGATATGGCTGATCGGGACCTTGCCCTTGCGGAAGCCCTTGATCTGCACCTGGTCCTTGACCTGATCGATGCGCGCGATGAAGCGCTCGCCCAACTCGGCCGCCGGTACGACCACCTTGAGCTGGCGCTTCAACCCATCGGAACTCGTGACATCAACCTGCATTGGACTGGACCTGTGCTCTGACTTCTTTTGCTGATCAGCGCGCGGCGCAAAGCCGGCACGCTGTCCCGTTGTTTTCGTACCTGCTGCGAAAGCCGTGTTGGTGCGGGCGACAGGACTTGAACCTGCACGACCTAAGTCACCAGAACCTAAATCTGGCGTGTCTACCAATTCCACCACGCCCGCGTCCCCGCGCACCGTCAAGCATGACAATGACGCCAGAAACGAACCGCCTTTCGCTGAAAGGTTCGCGCCGACATATATCCGGCCAAGTTGCCTGAGATCAACGAATAAGTGTGGCGTCGTTGAATTCGATTCGGCCGGAGTTCTCCGGCCGGCCGCTCAACAGGAGCCGTTATCCATGTTTTCACGACCGCAGTGCCGCACTATCATACTTTCGGCTGCCATGATTACGGCGGCCGCGAACACGCTTGAACACGGTGGCCAAGCGTGGGCCAGCGACGATCGGCCTGTTGCTGTGGTCGAACAGATCCAGGGGAAGGCCACGATCGACAAGCGTGGCTCCGTATCGCCGATCGTAACCGGCGCATCGGTTTCGCGCTACGACCGGCTGGAGACGTCCGCCGGCGCGCGGCTAGCTTTGACGTTCAAGGACGGCAGCCGGCTGGTGCTTGGCGAAAATGGCCGCGTCACGATCGAAGACTGGCGGCCTGAACAGGGCCGATCGGGTGGCGTCCTGCTGCTCGACCTGCAAAGCGGGGCCGTGCGCCTCACCGCCTCCAAGCCTGCCAAGGCACCCGACAAGCGCGTTGAATTGCGCACGCCTGTCGCTGTGATCTCAGTTCGCGGCACCGACGTCTGGAGCGGCCCGATCGAAAGCGGTACCGGCGTCATGGTTCTCGCCGGAAAGATCGACGTTCGCAACGATGCGGGGTCGGTGCTGATGGACAAGCCGCATGTCGGCACCATCATAAAAGACAAGAATAGCCCGCCAGAAGGGGCGCGCGGCTTTCTGCCCGATCAGATCATGAAGGCGATGGGTGCGATCAACTTCAAATGATGCAGTCGCCGCTAGGCGGCTAAGCTTTATCACCAATAACAGGCTGTCGCATCGCTCGTGGTGAGTATAGAAAGACCGCTGACCAGTGATGCAAAGAGAGGACAGCGTGTGCGCAGGTGGCGTTTGAAATCGGTATGGCGAACGGGAACTGCGGGCTTGGCAAGCGTCGCGCTCGTCTCCAGCCAACTCTCTGCCACGTTCGCGGCCGTTCCCACGATCACCAGGGCCGATTACGAAGCGTGCCAGGCGCGTGACGAAAGCGGCTTCAAAACGGCCATCGAAACGCTGACCGCAAAGTCGCTCGCCAATGGGCTGGCCGGCATCGACTACAAGGCCGTGGTCGCCAACGAATGGCGCAAAGGCAATATGGATGAAGTGATCGACAAGCGCGTCGATCAGGCGATGGGCGAGGTCAAGGACGAGACCAGCTGGGCCGGCCTGCTTCAATCTCTCGCATCGAAGGAAAAAGCCACCGAACTTGCCACTGCAGTATCGGAGCGCGTGTATAAATCCGAGCAGCTGAAAGTCGCAATCGAGGGTCTCGCAACCGGCGTCGGCACGGAGATCGGGCGCGCGATCGAGCTAGGCACCATCGATGCTGGCGAACCGGCGCTGCAATGCATGAAGGCCTTTCTGGGTCCACGGTATGGCCGTACGATCGCCAGCGTCGTCGCCCGTGATGCCGGGCGCGAGTTCGCCATCGAACCGGGCAAAGGACGCGCGTCGGTCTCAACGGGAACAGTACTTGCCGAGAGCGGCGAGGGGATCGCTGGCGCGGTCATCCTGCTCGTGCGCCGGCAAATGTCGAACATGGCGAGCCGTATCGGCCAGCGTATCGTCGGCGCACTGCTTGGGCGGCTGGTGGCAGTCGTTGCCGGCGGCCTGGGCGTCGTGCTGATAGCCAAGGACATCTGGGATTTCCGCTACGGCGTGCTGCCGATCATCGCGACCGAAATGAAATCTCCAGACACCAAGGATAAGGTGCGGATCGAACTCGCGAAGACGATCCAAGAGCAGATCGGCGAGCATACGAAGGAAATCGCTGCCAAGACTGCAGAGCGCGTCGTCGAGATCTGGCAGGAGTTCAGGCGCGCGCACATCAAGGTGTTGGATCTCGCCGACCGTAATGAATCCTTCCGTGGCTTTCTCGATGTGCAAAAGCCGGAGAACCTCGGACGCCTCGACGAGGTGGTCGCGCTGGTACTCGCAGCCGAAGGCGAGGCCGGGGTGCTAAAGCGACTGGCAAACGGCACCCTCGATCAGGCCGTCAACACAATCCATCCAGTGGCGCTCGACATTGCCCGTGAACAACGCTCGCTGGAAACCGCGCTGCAATGGTCGGCACTGGCAGGCGATGCGCTGCCGAAGATTGTCGAGTACGAGATCCATCGGCGCTCGAAGCCGGAAAACTTCAGCAAGGTTGCATTGACGCGCCTTCTGGGTCTCAACGACCGTCTGGCGATCACCCGCCTGTCCGGTATCAAGACGGTCGCGCGCGACGTGCTGTTCGACCTCGATGACGCCGAGCTGAAGAGCCTCGGGCGCGGCTTGGCGGAAGGTGAACTTGAAACGCTCGCCAGTTACCTGACAGGCCTCGAACGTTCTGCCGGGCAGCGCGTGCTGCGGACGGTCGCCTCGTCACCGTCGAAGATGCAGGCCCTGGCATCGGAGCGCGTGCGCCGCGCGGTCGTCGGTAGCGCGGATCAGCTGGCGGCCGTCGGCATGATGCTGCGCTCGACCTCCAGCCTCGATCCGGGCTCCGTCGTGCAGGACTTCGAGCTGGTTTGGAGTGGCAAGGTCAGCCCAATCCTGCTGTGGGAAAAGCATCCGGAAGCAATCGGCGTTCTGGTGTTTGCCGCACTTGTCGTGCTGCTGTTTCTGCGACGCTTGCTGTTTGGCCGCCGCTATCCGAGATTGCCCGCTTCCGCTGGGGGACGCTGAATGCTTCTGGTCACCACTGAGACGATCGGCGCGGAGCCGGTGCGTCAGGGCGAACTCGTTTTCGCATCGGCTGTCGCTGGCGCCAACATCATCCGCGATATTCGCGAGACCTATACCAACTACGTCGGCGGCAACATGACCCGCTACGAATACATCCTCGACAAGACCATCGAGCGTTGTTTTTCGATCCTGTCCGAGCGCGCCAAGGCCAAGGGCTATGACGGCGTACTCGCGATCCGCGTGTCGCACCCGATGATCACCACCGGCGCGCTCGAGGTGGTCGCGGTCGGCACTGGCTTCAATTATATCGACCGCTCGCCAAGCGTAAGTTCCAGCAGCGAAAGTAGGCTTTAATCTGTGGGCGATGCAGCAAAGCCGCAGGCATCGTCTTGTGGCCGCTGCTAGCGTCCGGTCACGGATGCCGAGTCGCACACAGTGAAGCAAACCAAATCGGAGGTGCTGGATGAAAGCCATCACGCAATCTCGCGGGACGAAGGAGAACGGTAGCATGGGTCTCAAGGCACCTGGTCTATTGACCTTTATGTTGGCGGTGATCCTGACCGTATGCATTCTCGTCGTGAAATTTTTCGAGGCGCAGATCCCGTTGATCCAGGGCCATGAATTCTGGGCGCTGCTCGTCGCCCACACGGTTCTCTTGCTTGGCTGCGTGATGTCGCGGATCTAGTTGTTACCTTAAGTTGCGGTCCCCTCTGGAGCATATGGACGCGCCGTGCTACGCCGCGCGTGCTGCACCCTCCCGTCGCGATGGACCACAATGACCGACCAACCCGCCAGCCGCACTGAAACCGACACGTTCGGACCGATCGAAGTCGAAGCAACCCGCTACTGGGGCGCGCAGGCACAACGCTCGCTCGGCAACTTCAAGATCGGCACCGAGCGGCAGCCGATCCCTGTCGTTCGCGCGCTCGGCATCGTAAAACGTGCGGCAGCTGAGACCAACCATGCGCTCGGCCGGCTCGACGGCACGCTAAAGGACGCTATCGCCGCCGCCGCGCAGGAGGTCATCGACGGCCAACTCAATGATCACTTCCCGCTGGTCGTATGGCAGACCGGGTCGGGCACTCAATCGAACATGAACGCCAACGAGGTGATCTCCAACCGCGCGATCGAAATGCTCGGCGGCGTCATGGGCACGAAAAAGCCGGTGCACCCGAACGATCACGTCAACATGAGCCAGTCTTCGAACGATACCTATCCGACGGCCATGCACATTGCCTGCGCCGAGGAGATAGAGCACCGCTTGCTGCCGGCCTTGCGCCATTTACATATGGCGCTCGATGCAAAAGCGAAGTCCTGGGGTCACATCATCAAGATCGGCCGTACGCATACGCAGGATGCGACGCCGCTGACGCTGGGTCAGGAATTCGGCGGCTATGCGGCCCAGGTCGCAAACGGCATCAAGCGCGTCGAAAGCACGATGCCGAGCTTGATGGAACTGGCGCAAGGCGGTACCGCCGTCGGCACCGGCCTGAACGCGCCTGTCGGTTTCGCCGCGCAGGTGGCAGAGCGGATCGCCGCGATCACCGGCTTGCCATTCACCTCCGCACCCAACAAGTTCGAGGCGCTCGCAGCACACGACGCGATGATCATGAGCCACGGCGCCATCAATACGGTGGCAGCTTCCCTGTTCAAGATCGCCAACGACATCCGCTTCCTCGGATCGGGACCTCGCTCAGGGCTGGGCGAATTGAACCTGCCGGAGAACGAACCCGGGTCGTCGATCATGCCGGGCAAGGTCAATCCGACCCAGTGCGAAGCTCTGACCATGGTTTGCGTGCAAGTTTTCGGCAACCACGCGGCACTGACGTTTGCTGGCGCCTCCGGCCACTTCGAGTTGAACGTCTTCAACCCTGTGATGGCCTACAACTTCCTGCAGTCGGTGCGGTTGATGGCGGACGCCAGCGTCTCTTTCACCGACAATTGTGTCGTCGGCATCGAGGCGCGCGAGGACAACATCAAGCAGGCCCTGGAGCGCTCGCTGATGCTGGTGACGGCGCTTGCGCCCAAGTACGGTTACGACAAGGCTGCCAAGATCGCCAAGACCGCTCACAAGAACGGCACGACACTGCGCGAGGAAGCGTTGAAGGAAGGCATTACCGCCGCCGACTACGACGCGATCGTGCGCCCGGAGAAGATGATCGGCCCAGGCTGAGCGGTGCTAGAGCCTGCTGATGCCGCATTGAAATTCAGAATAATCGGCGATACAAACCATACGAACAGGAGAAACTTTCCATGCCCACGATGTCCGACAATCGCCGCAAGAAGATCCAGGCCCGCCAGCGCAAGGCGGAGAACGCGCAGAAGCGTACGGCCAAAATCGCCAAGAAGCAGCGCAATAACGCTGCATAGCCGACTCTAAGCGGTCGATCGTATCTGCCCCATCCCCTACGAGTCTTGTGCCGCGATTGTTGTGTGATCAACGATTGTGAGGGCCCGGCGTGCGGGGTCTGCGGCTCAATCCGCATTGTCTCGCATCCCGAACTCGAGAGTTTGCAGATTGCCCACATCGACTGTGACGCCTTCTATGCGTCCGTCGAAAAGCGCGACCGTCCCGAGATCCGCTCCCAACCGTTGATTGTCGGCCATCCCGGCGGTCGTGGCGTCGTCACCACCGCCTGCTATATCGCGCGTCGCTTCGGCGTGCGCTCCGCGATGCCGATGTTCAAGGCGTTGGACGCCTGTCCGGATGCTGTCGTGATCGCGCCGGACATGGACAAGTACAAGCGTGTCTCCAACGATATTCGCGCGATCTTTCTCGGCGCAACGTCGGTGTTCGAGCCGGTGTCGATGGACGAAGCCTACCTCGATCTCACAGACGATTGGCGCACCGAAGCGTCGCCCGCCGCCGAAGCGCTCAGCATCATCGCAGTTCGCGTCGAACGTGAGGTCGGCATCACCGTCTCGATCGGGCTCGCACCCAACAAGTTCCTGGCCAAGCTTGCATCAGAGTTGCAGAAGCCGCGCGGTTTCTCCGTGATCGGGGCGGCCGAGGCAAAAGCGTTCGTGGCAAAGCTTCCGGTGTCGAAAATAAACGGTGTCGGCGCGGCCACGACCGCACGCATGGAGTTGGATGGCCTCAAGACGATCGGTGATTTGCAGGCGATGCATCCGGAGCAGCTGATCGCATCGTATGGCAAGTTCGGCAGACGGCTGGCACTCTACGCGCAAGGCGAGGACGAGCGCGTCGTCACGCCGGATCGCCCGACGAAAAGCATATCGGCGGAGAACACGTTCCGGCGCGACACGGGTGCCTACGAGGACCTCGCCGCAGAGGCAAGGGTTCTGTGCCAGCAGGTTGCCGCGCAGCTACAGCGCAAGCAATTCGCCGCTGGCACCATCGTGCTGAAGCTCAAGACCTCGGACTTCAAGATCCTGACCCGCAACATGCGCCTAGCTCATCCGACCCAGCGGGTAGCGGTGATCGAGGCGCAGACGCTGGCGCTGATCCGTCGCGAGGCCGATGGCCGGACCTTTCGCTTGATCGGCGTCGGCGCAGCTGATCTTGTGACGGCGAGTTCTGCCGATCCGCCCGATCTGTTCGATGAAAAATAGCTCTACCCGTTAGGCTGTTGCGAGCCTTGCTGCGACCTCTCCCGCCAACAGCGGCAACTCGGGCGGTACGGCCCCTTCGCTGTCGAGAAACCAGGGCTTCACGCCAAAGCCCTTGCGCAGCGAGTACATGTAGAAAATCGGAAGGCGATCAGGGAATAGTTCCCGCAACTCGCTGCCATTGAATGTGATGAAAATGGCTTGCGGAAACGCTGCCTCGATGACACGCTTTTCGATCATGTTCATGTCGTAGTAGGCCCGGGCACCCGCCTCTGCGTCGCCAGCGCCGCGATACCAGCGCGACGCCGAACGCGTAAGATTTGAGAGTGTTGCCGCCGGTCGCGGCGTGTCATGCGCATGTTTCCCGGTGTGTTTGAACTTTTCAACTAGGTCTCCAAGCTTACACCCCGCAAAGCCGCGCAAGGCGGCTGCCTCCGCAACTTCATCGAAGTACTGCTGCGCATGTCCGTGCGTGTGCCCGTTGAGGGCGGCATGAGTATCGGTGAAGATAAGTGTGAGACGCGTACCCGGCGAGTAAGCGGCGGACAATTTTTCAGCGAACGCTGCAAGATAATCAAGGCACTGAACATCCGGCGCAGCCAACGACGAGCGGGGGCCCTTGCCCCAGTAAAGAACGAACTCGATCGGAGCTTTCTGAGTGATCGACGTCTGAACGATACTTGTCATAAGCGCAGCATCCGAAGGTTGCTCGCGCTTGAATGCCCACGTGTTGAAAGACGAGATTACTTTTGCGGGATCCGGTGCGGATCTGGTTTTCTGTTTCCGGGCGTTATTCGGGCAAGCTTGCGAAACCGTCACACTCATCAAAACCTCACACTTGCTAGATCCAAGATGCGCCGGCTCGCGCCCGCCAAGGTTTGATAAAATGTTAATCGCAACCCGTATATAGTCTTCAGATCTCCTACAAATGAAACGCATCTAAATGATATTCAACTGCACTTTCTCTGTTCAAGCAGCATTCTGGTCTCGCATCTTCCACATCGCGATAACGGCAGCGACCTTGGCGATCGGAACCGGACGGCCGAGCAGGTAGCCTTGCGCTTCATCACATCCTAGGCCGGCAAGCGTCGCACGCTGTTCCTCCGTTTCGACGCCTTCTGCCGTGGTATGCATACCTCGCGATGCAGCGATATCTACGATGGCACGCACCACGGTCGAGGAGGTCCGCTCCTCTCCCAGTTGCGCCACAAAACTGCGATCCACCTTGATGCGATCGAAGGGGAAACTCTGCAAATAGCTAAGCGACGAGTAACCCGTACCGAAATCATCCATCGCAATGCGCAAACCGATTTTTTTCAGGCCGTGCAAAGTTTCGATCGTGGCCTGAGTATTGCGCATCAATAATCCCTCGGTGATTTCCAGTTCGAGACGATGCGGCGCCAGTTTTGTTTCCTCCAGAATGCGTTCGACCATCAACGCGAGACCTGGACTGGCAAACTGCAGCGGCGATAGATTAACCGCAACGGACATCTCGTCGGGCCATTTCGCGGCTTGCCGGCAAGCCTCCTGCAACGCCCACTCTCCGAGCGGCAAGATCAGCCCGCTGTCTTCCGCAATGGGAATGAACTTATCGGGCGGGATCGGGCCGGAAACGGGGTGTGTCCACCGCGCCAAGGCCTCAAAACCCGATATCGTATTGCGCTTTAGATTGATGATCGGCTGATAATGCAATTCAAGCTTGCCATCGCTGATCGCCTCACGAAGATCGGTCTCGATTTGCCGCCGCTCTTTGATCTCCTCATTCATTTTCCGGTCGAAGAAGCGGTACGTACTGCGGCCCGCAGCTTTCGCCGAATACAAAGCCAAATCAGCCGCAATCAAAAGGTCGTTGGTCGTTTCCCCGTCGACCGGACCGAGTGCGATGCCGACGCTTACGCCGATAAGGATCTGGTGGCCATCGATCTCGTAGGGACGGCTCAACGCTTCGACGATCCGGCTCGCAACAGCCTCGACCGTTGACAGTTGATCGGCAGTAGCGATTAGAACTGCAAATTCATCGCCGCCGATCCTCGCGATGACATCCGAGGATCGCAACATTTCCCGCAAGCGCTGCGCGACAGCCTGCAGCAGCCGATCGCCGGCGGCATGGCCGTGCGTATCGTTGACGGCCTTGAACCGGTCGAGGTCGAGGCAAAGTATGGCGAACTTGCCGTCAGCCTTATTGCGGTGACTGGCTATCAGTTCGTCGACCGTTTCGCTCAGCACACGCCTATTTGCGAGGCCGGTAAGCACATCCTCGGAAGCCAAACGGTTCGCCTCCAATTGCGCATGGCGACGGCGCGTAACATCGGAGAAGGTGCGCACGAAGCCACCGTCGTCGAGCCGTGCACTGCGCACCTCCAGGACGGTCCCGTCTGGCCGCACGCGCTCGTAGAGTTCGAATTGGCCAACTGCATCCTTTGGCCCATAATATTCAAGAAGCCCCAGATTGTCGGGAAGGGCGGTTTTCGAGAATTCGCCGCGCTGCTCGAGATACGTCATCAGCTCGTCGAAACGGGGCGGCGCCGATATGAACTTAGCCGGCAGATCTAGCAGCTCCGCGCACTTGGCGTTCATGACGGGAATGCTCATGTCTTGCATGACCATCATGATGCCCTGGCTCATGTGCGCAAGGGTCAATCGCAACTGCCGCGAGTTGCGTTTGACGGTCAGCTCCGATTTGCGCGCCCGCCAAGTGACGGCCGCGATCATCGCCGACAGCCCCAAGCCTGCAAACACCGTCGAAAGTAGGTTCGCTTGGGAATCATTCAGGACCGCCCGCTTGGAAACACTGACGCTGACGGCCAGCGGGTGCCCCGCCACGCGCCTGACCGCTGAAAGCCGCGGTGCGCCTGGCATGCTCACTGCATCGACGTAGGATCCGTTCACGCCAGCGCCGACGCGGGCCATCAGCTCGGTGCCACGCAAATCTTTGCCCAATCCGTGCTCCGTTTCGGTATCGCCGCCCGTTGCGCGCACCACGCCATCGGTTCCAACCAGCGTGAATGCAGCGCCAAGACCGAGGTCGATACGGCCGTAGAACTTGGTGAAGTGTTCCGGATTGAATGATGCCACGACGACGCCTCCGAGCGATCCGTCAGGCTTCTTGAACCGCCGGGTCAACTGCACCGACCATTTGCCACTCGCCCGGCCGATGAGCGGTTTACTGATGAAAAGCCTGTCACTGGCGTTCGTCAGGTGAAACAGGAAGTGCTCCCGATCGCTCAAGTCGGTAGGCGGAGCGGGCTGCGGGCCCACGTTCGATGCCCGCATGATTCCGCGCTCGTCGATGATTGCGACCTGCACGATCAGTTCACTCAAGATGTCGGTGGTGCCAACGGCAGAGTGGAAATCGATCGGTCCATTGGTACTCTCGATCAGACGCCGGAGATAAAGCAAAGCCTTATCCATTTCGCCGATCGATCGCAGGACGTTCTCTTCGAACAGCAGTGCGAAGTTCTCGTTGTCGCGCTGAGCGCCGGCAATGTCGGACTGCCTGTTGTCCATGTACTTGACGGCGATCCCTGCCCACAACATCACGATGAGCAGCGCGCCGGGCACGGTGGAACTCAACCACGAGATCGACAGGTTGAGAATGGGGCGCATGGTAAGCTTGGGCATCGCTGATCCGAGGGGCTAACGACGCGACGAGCCGCGTACGTGCCCGCTATTAGGCAGCGCGCAGATTGCATTTTCATTTCCAAAATCAGGATCGATTGGCGAGTTGTAATTCGTCAAATATCGGCTGAATGACAGATGACCCGGGAGGCCGTCACACCTCGAGCCATTCCTGCCTGACGGCGGAATTGGCCCGAAGCTGCGCCGGCGTCCCGCCGAAAACGACGCGGCCGTGCCCCATGACGTAAACACGGTTTGAGATCTGCATCGCAATCGCGAGCTTTTGCTCGACCAGCAAGATTGCAATGCCGCGCCGCGCAATCTCGGAAATCAGCTCGCCGACTTGCCGCACGATGAGCGGCGCCAGGCCCTCCGTCGGCTCGTCGATCATGATAAGATCCGGATCGCCCATCAGCGTCCGGCACATAGTCAGCATCTGCTTCTCGCCGCCCGAAAGAACGCCGGCCGCAGTGTCCGCGCGCCGCTGCAGATTTGGAAACATCTCGAGCATGTCGTTCAAGCGCCAGCGGCCGTCGACGCCGGCCCGCTTTTGACCAAGCTGCAAGTTCTGACGGACGGTCAGCCCCGGAAAAATATCGCGATGTTCGGGTACATATCCGAGACCCAGACGGGCAATGCGATAGCTCGGCCAGCCGGCGACGTCCTGCCCCTTGAACCGTACCGTTCCGGCCGGCTTCACTTCGCCCATGATCGCTTTCACGGTAGTCGAGCGGCCGACACCGTTACGGCCGAGCAGGCTCACCACTTCGCCCGCCGCGACATCGAGATCGACACCCTGCAGTATGTGGCTTTTGCCGTAGTAGGCGTTGAGTGCGCGAACCTCGAGCATCAGTGCGCTTCCTCACCGAGATAGGCTTCGCGGACCTTCACATTGCCGCGGATTTCGGCCGGCGTTCCCGTCGCGATGATCTCGCCGTAGACGAGAACCGAGATGCGGTCGGCGAGACCAAAGACGACGCTCATGTCGTGCTCGACGATGACAAGCGTGCGCCCCTCGCTGATGCGGTGGATCAACTCCACGGCGCGCCCGGTTTCCGCCTTGCTCATACCGGCCGTCGGCTCGTCGAGCAGGATCACGTTGGCGCCGCTCGCCATGGTAATGCCGATCTCCAAAGCCCGCTGCTCGGCGTAGGTCAGCACCGCCGCCGCCGTATCGCGGCGGGCATCCAGGTTGATCTGCCGCAACACATCGTCAGCGCGATCGTTGACCTCGGTATTGCGATCGGCCATGCGCCAGAATGCGTAGCGCTCGCCCTTCGCCCACAGCACGGCACACCGCACGTTCTCCCAGACACTCATCTGCGGGAAGATGTTGGTCACTTGGAACGACCGCGACAAACCACGCCTGTTGATTTGATAAGCGGGCATGCCGCTGACCGTCTCGCCGTCGAGTTTGATCTCGCCGGCGGTCAGCGGGGTCAAGCCACTGACGAGGTTGAACAGAGTCGACTTGCCAGCGCCATTCGGGCCGATGATCGCATGACGCTCGCGCTTCGGGATCGACAAATCGAGCCCGCGAATGATCTCTGCTGGCCCGAAGTTTTTGCGCAGCCCGAGCAACTCGAGGGCAGGGGCGATGGCGGAAACGCTCATGTGACCAAGCCTCGCGCTTCAGCGGTCGCACGCGCTCTTGTCCACGCAGCGGTGATCGTCCGCGCAACGAAGCGAGACCAAACCCCGCCAACGGCCAATAGAGCGAGAGCAAGCACCCAAGGCTGCCAGCTTTTCGCGTCGAACGCGAAGCCCGCGAGCTTCATCATCGAACCTTCAGCGCCCTTCACACCAAGGTGCGTGGCCATTTCGATGATGAGAATTGCGCCAACGGACAGTAACGCGAGCGGCAGCAGCATCACTAAATAAGCCGGGATAAGCGTCATCAGCGCACCCGCGCGCCAAATTGGCCGATGCATCATGAGAAGCCCCGCAATACCGCCCGGCGCATACATGACGGTCGCGATGAACATCAGCCCGAAATAAAGCTGCCAAACTTCGGTGACGTCGCTCAGCATATTTTGCAGGAAAGTGACCAGGATTGCACCGAGGATCGGCCCGAAAAAGTATCCAGCGCCGCCGATGAAGGTCGCGAGTAGCACATTGCCCGACTGGGACGCGCTGAACAACGCAGCGTTCGCCAACTCGAAGTTGATCGAGGCCAGCGCACCGGCGATGCCCGCGAACAAACCCGAAATCGAGAATGCGATATAGCGCACGACGTGCGGGTCATAACCGACGAACTGCACCCGCTCCGCGTTGTCGCGCACGGCGTTGCAGATCCGGCCGAAGGGCGTCCGGGTTATCGCGTACATCGCAACGATGCAGATGAAGCACCAGGCGGCGATCAAATAGTAGACTTGGGACTGCGGCCCAAAACTCAGATCGAACACGCGCAACAACTTGGTGCGGTTGGTCGACACGCCCTCTTCGCCGCCGAAGAAGGACCGCAGGATCAGCGAACTCGAGCCCACCAGTTCGGCCAAACCGAGCGAGATCATAGCAAACGCGGTGCCGCTGCGCTTGGTCGAAACCCATCCGAACAGCATTGCGAAAGCTAGGCCAGCTAATCCGCCCACGAGCGGCATGAGGAATGTTGGGACCGGTAGCTTGGCCGCGATCACGGCATTCATCGCGTGAACGGTGAAATAGGCACCGAGCCCGAAATAGACCGCATGGCCGAACGACAGCATGCCCGTTTGACCGAGCAGAATATTGTAGGACAGTGCGAAGACGATGGAGATGCCCATAAGGCTCATCACCGTCAATGACGTGCCCGAACGAAAGAGCAACGGTAGCAATACGAGCGCCAGCGCCAGGCCCATCCATGGGCTGTACGCTGTGAGCTTGCCCCCGGCACCAATCCTCGGAGAGGTGGAACTGGTGCGAAGGTGCGATGCGGGTTCGCCGGTTGCCGTCATGTCTCACGATTCCCGAACAGACCGGTCGGCTTGAAGATCAGCACCACCATCAAAAGTATGTAGGGCAGGATCGGCGCGATCTGCGCGATCGTCACGCGCCACAGGTCTTCCAGGATTGTTTTCGGCTGAGGCGTAAACCCGGAGCCAGCAAAGACATCGGCGAGCGACAGGTTCGCTGACACGGCAAACGTCTGCAGCAGCCCGATCAGCAGCGACGCGATGAAAGCACCTTGCAGCGATCCCAATCCTCCGACGACAACGACGACGAAAAGTATCGGCCCGAGTAGCGCTGCCATACTTGCCTGCGTCACGAGAGCGGGCCCCGCAATCACCCCAGCAATTCCGGCGAGCGCCGTACCGACGCCAAACACCGACATGAAAACCAGCGGCACGTTGTGCCCGAGGTGCGCGACCATCCGGGGGTGCGTCAGCGCGGCCTGGACGATGAGGCCGATGCGGGTACGCTTCAACAGCGCAAACAGACCGATGAAGATCGCGATCGATACGGCAAGCATGAACAGCTTGTAGGCTGGATAGTTGGTAGAGAAGATTGTGAAGGCAGGAAAATCAAGAGCCGCCGGCACGCGAAAATCAACCGGCGACTTGCCCCAAATAATTTGGATGACTTCCTCGATGACGAACGCCAGGCCGAAAGTGAACAGCAGTTCCGCGACGTGACCGTTGGCGTGCACGTTGCGCAGGCCGAACCGCTCGA
>JANOOW010000183.1:0-3571 GCA_031421555.1 Hyphomicrobiaceae bacterium
TGATGATCAGGACGACGGGCACCAGGGTGACGGACAAGCCTGCCACCTGCGCCCGCAGGATCAAAAACGCCTCGCTGAAGCGAGCCAGCGTTGCGAGGCCATCATCGTGATGCGCCACGGCGCCATCGTGGAGCGCGGCGCGACGGCCGAAATTTTTGCCCGTCCGCAACATGCGTACACGCGTGCCTTGCTCGACTCGGTGCCAGGCAAGTCGTGGCTCAGGGCACCTTCAATCTAAGTTGGCGTGGCCGTTCCGCTCTCAGATATTGCTCTCCGCAGCGAGGAATACCTGGACAGCCTCAATGTTCATCCCGCGCTACCGGCCATTCTGACTCTACTGCTAGCTGATTGAGCACTCATCCCGCCTGAACCGGCTTAGAGTCAGAATGCCCATTGATTTGATTGAATCAGTCTCAGCCTACGAATCTGGCGCGCTAACCGCCTACAGCATAGGACATGGTGACAACCTCGGGCCGAACGGGAACGGCGGCCTATATCAGATCGCGTCGCGCACTCTCTCTACCGCCATGTCGAGATGGCGGCCGAGCACCTCGGACAATTGCGCGCCGTTGCGGGCGACAAGTGCCGCAATCATTTCCTCGTGTTCGGTGACGGCTGCTGCCCAGCGTTTCGGACCCTCATGGCCGATGAAGCGGATGCGCTTGATGCGCGCCTGCAAGGTTTCGTGTGTCTGCGCCAGCACCGAGTTGCCAGCTGCCTGCACGATGGCTGAGTGGATCGCCTGATTGAGCTTGAAGTAGGCGAGGCGATTGCGCTTGGCATAGAGTTCCAGCATGCGCTCGTGCATGTGGCGGATTTTCTTGATCTCGGTGATCGAGGCGCGCTGGCAAGTCAGCAACGCTGCCGCTTGTTCGATCGCTTTCAGGACTTCGAGAATTTCACGAATGTCGTGCTCGGTGAAGCGGCGGACCACCGCGCCTTTTGACGGGACGATTTCGACCAGTCCTTCGCTGGCAAGCGTTTTGATCGCCTCGCGCAACGGGGTGCGTGACACACCGAGAGCAGTACCAACTTGCCCCTCGAAGATGCGGGAGCCTGGCATCAGGCGGCCGTCGATGATCATGTCGCGGATCTGGTCGACCACCGCGTCGTGCAGCGTAACGCGGGTGATCCGTGTCACACCGCCCTGGGCATCGCTTGCACTTTTCAAGACCGCTCTTGCCGCCATAACGTCCCTGCTGGTTGCCTGCACTCCAGGTGCCGGCGGTTATACGCCGCAACGAAAACCTACGCGGCTGCGAAGGCCTCGTCCTGCCGCTGGCGCAATTTAAGCAGTGTAGAGCCGGTGTCGATCTCCAGATCGGAAAGCCGGATTGGCTCGCCTATCCGTATGCGGCGGGCCACGCGACGATTGGCGACGAGGTAGTATGGCATAGTCTGCCCGGCCGCGACCGGGCTCATCGGGCGCATCTGCGCTGTGACACCGTCAATCGTGTGGTGATGACCGTAGGCATCGAGTTGCGTTCCCGCGGCCAGATCGCGTGTCGCCACGGCGACCAGATCCATGCGGGGGCGATAGTCGTCACCGTAGCCAGATAATCCGAGGCCAGCCATGTCGAGCACGCTGGTCGCGGCTTCGAGCCCAAGCAGATGGCGCGGCAGATAGATCATGGCGGTCCCGCCATCGGCGCTGACGGCGTGACCCTTTCCGGCAAGCATCCGCCAGCTTGTCCGGTCCTGGCAGGCAACGACGATAAACACGCCGCCAGCGAAGCTCGCCTCGTCTGGTGCGCGCAGGTGGTGGAACACGTCGAGGCGGCGCTTGCCGGTCAGTAGGCCATCGCGCTTCGACATCGACAGCAGCGCCGCAACTTCGGGAATGCGAGCTACCGGCGCGTGGAATGCGGGCGTGTCCGCCGCAAATCCAGTGGCGTTGGCGACTATCGTCATCTCGCATAAGTCGGGCACAGCTAGCAGCGGGAAGGCCCGGCCGAGCACTGCTGCCCTGGCCGCCGCGACGTCGCGTAAGCCGCGATCGGCCGACGGCCAATGCGCCGCGAGGTCCGGCAGGTCAACCGTCTTGCCGTTGCTCGAAACAGCGCCGGACGCTGCATCGAAAACGAAGTCGTACTCGCTCGATTTGCCAGCGGCGATGATGTCAAAGCCCAGCGTCTCGCCCCAGGTGACGAGATCGATCAACAGGCTCGGCTGATCGCCATCGACGGGTGTGACGCCTACGCCGGCGTCGCGCGCGAGCTTTGCCAGCATAGGCCCGGCGACACTGTCGGTCTCCTTGGTGACAAGCAGAACGTGGCGCTTCTCCCCGATCGCCAACAGCGCGTGATCGGCCGCTGCCTCGGGATGACCGGTGGCCTCGATCAGCATTTGGAACGGCAGGCCGATCACGGTATCCAGGCGGCTAGCTGCCACGTAATGGCCAGCATTCCAGGCGAGACGAGCCTCAGCCGCTGTCGCACAGAGCCGGATATCCGCTTCCGCGACGCCTGCCGCCGTCAATGCGTGAGCGGCAGCCCCGGCGTTCAGATCGACCGCGATGCGTGCCGACATTTTCTCGATGAAACGCGCCTGCGCCAGAAAGCTCTGTCCAAAGGCGCCGCTACCCACGATGCAGGTTTCGATGGCGTTGGTGATGCCGGCGTAGCGGGAATGATAGTTCATGGCGGATTCCTCAAGCCGTGTCCTTGGCTGCATGTTGCATGCAGCATACTTGATAGGCAATTGGTCGCGTGTTACGGCACACCAACCTTATCGTTTCCCGGCTGCAATGATCGGACAGCGCCCAAGACGCTGCAAACCGTGTCGATAACAATTCCAACGCGGAGGAAAATCGAGATGAAACTTTCCACCCTCGGAGCCAGTGCCATGTTGGCGCTTGTGGCGATGGCCATCCCAGCAATTGCCTGGACGCCAACGAAGCCGATCGAGTTCGTCGTGACGTCGTCGCCAGGTGGCGGCACAGACAATTTTACCCGCATGATCCAGTCGATCATCACCAAATATAAGCTGATCGAGCAACCGATGGTGGTCGTCAACAAAGGTGGCGGCAGCGGCGCTGAAGGCTATCTCGTGGCGAAGACGTCGGCTGGAGATCCCTACAAACTGATCTTCGGCACGAACAATGCCTACCTGCTGCCGTATGTGGCGAAGATGGGCTACAAGTTCGCGGACCTGCAGCCGGTGGCGACACTCGCCCTCGACGAATTTTTGCTCTGGGTAAAATCCGACGCGCCATACAAGACCAGCAAGGACTATATCGACGCGGTCAAGGCGAAGCCTGAAACGTTCAAGATGGGCGGCAGCCAGTCGAAAGATACCGACCAGACGCTGACCAGCATGCTCTCAGCCGCGACCGGCGCCAAGTTTGTCTTTGCGGTCGTCATGGATCCCAAAAACGGTGAGATTCTGGCCATTGGCCAGACCCCCTCTTTCGATCCCAACCGTGCCAACGACTCGCCGTTGGAGAATCACCCGCTGCGCATTTTCTCCACGGGCTACGAGCCAGGCTCGGTCATGAAACCCCTCTTCGTCGCCGAGGCTCTGCAGCAGGGAAAGCTCGACGTTAAATCGCTCATCGACGGCGGTCAGGGAC
>JANOOW010000184.1:0-3211 GCA_031421555.1 Hyphomicrobiaceae bacterium
AAGGCCCGCTCGGCACCGAGGCGGTCAACTGGCTGTGGAAGCAATGGGCCAATGTGCTGCGGGTGCGTAACAACGGCGTTCCGATCGTCGGCTTCACTTGGTATTCGCTGACCGACCAGGTCGACTGGGACTCGGCGCTGCGTGAGCGCAACAACAATGTCAACCCGCTCGGGCTGTACGATCTGGACCGCAAGATCAGGCCGGTCGGAACAGCCTATAAGCAGCTGATCAAAGACTGGTGCGAGGTGCTGCCGACGCAAAGCATGTGCTTGACCGTTCCGGTCGTGATGCCCTGGCAGGCCGAAGGCGAACAAGACCGCGACCAGCAAGAACGGGCGCGGCAAACCAACCTGAACGCGGCCGCCGAAGCGGCATCTGCGGACCACGGATGATCACGATGCGATTCACTGGAAAAACAGCCATTGTGACCGGCGGCGCTGGCGGCATCGGTGCCGCTATAGCCACCCGGTTGGCGTCCGAAGGCGCAAACATGGTGATTGCCGGCCGGCGCGAAGCCAGCGCTATCGCCGCCGCCGACCTGCTTGCGAAAGCGCATGGCGTGCGAGCGCTCGGTGTCGGCTGCGACGTCGGCGACGAGGCGCAAGTCGAAGCCTGTGCCCTGGCGGCGATGAAGGCGTTCGGGCGCATCGACGTCATCGTCAACAACGCCGGCCTGATGACCTTCAAGACGCTCGCCGAATTGACCGCCGGCGACTGGCTGGCGGTGCTGCGCGTTGATTTGCTTGGCGCGGCTTTTTTCACTAAACAGGCGTTTTTGCATATGGGGCAAGACGGCGGCGCGATCGTCAACATCGCCAGCGTGCATGCGGTGATGACCAGCGCCAATGCAGCGCCCTACGCGGCAGCCAAGGCGGCGATGCTGTCGCTGACGCGAACGACGTCGATCGAAGGACGCGAGCGGCATATCCGCGCCAACGCGGTGCTGCCGGGTGCAATCGATACGCCGATGCTCTGGAACAACCCTAATCTAAAATCCGGCCTGGAAATCCTCGACAAGAAAGATGTCGGCCAGCCCGGAGATATCGCCGGCGCGGTGGCTTTTCTGGCCAGCGGTGACGCGAAGTTCATCACCGGTGCAACGCTGGCGGTCGATGGCGGGCGGCTTGCCAAACTGTGACGGCTGGGCGCTTTGCGCGACTCGACGGCGTTGAAATCGGGGGCACGCCCGCGTGCTCGATGGCGTCGCGGGCTGCAAGTTTCAAGTAGGCACTTCCTTGAGGCCGGGGTTGGTGTTGTGCGCATCTCGAAGGAACCACAGCTGGAACCGATCGAACGCTCATTTCGTTCCCCCGGTTCGCTTGCCGGGAGTTCCTCCAGTGTCCGAGATCGACCACGCCCTGACTTTAGTCGAAGTCGAATTGGCGGCCTACCGGCGCACGTGCCGCACCGTGCATCTGGAGCATGCAATCCGGGCCCTGGAAGAGGTGCGCCGCCTGTCACGCGGACGCCGCCTGAAGCCAAGTCGGCTCAGTGTTCATTAAGATGTAAAGCTGAAGCAGCGCTATGTATCCCGCCCAAATTTAGCAGCACGGATGCGTCGGACCTTGAACAGCTCAGAAAATTAGTCAGCTTACGGGCTCACTGCGCGCCTTGAGGATTAAGGAGGCGGTCAATCACGAAAACCTTACATGGAATTTTCCGGTACCTGGGTCCCACCGCCGTACCTTGCCTCTCCCTTCCTCTCGTGCCAGCTTGACCTCCTTGCCGATGAAGGACCCCTAAAATGACGCGCATGACCGGTGGCGAAGCAATTGTCGACAGCCTTTTGCGGCACGGCATCGATACGATTTTCGGGCTGCCGGGCGTGCAGGTGTACGGGTTGTTCGACGCATTCGCACGCAACAAGAACCGGTTGCGATTGATCAACGCGCGGCATGAGCAGACGACGGCCTACATGGCGCTGGGTTACGCCTATTCGACCGGGAGGCCGGCGGCATACACCGTCGTACCGGGTCCCGGCGTGATGAATACATCGGCGGCGCTTGTCACCGCGTGGGGCCTCAACGCGCCAGTGCTGTGTCTCACCGGACAAGTGCCGAGCCACCTGATCGGCAAGGGACGCGGGCAGCTGCACGAGATGCCCGATCAGCTGGGGACGATGCGCACCTTCGTCAAATGGGCCGACCGCATCGAGCATCCAACGCAAGCGCCGTATCTCATCGCGCGCGCGTTCCAGGAGATGCAGTCGGGCCGGCCCGGTCCGGTGGCGCTGGAAATGCCGTGGGATCAGTTCTCAGCCACCGCCGATGTGACGCCGCAAGATCCGCTGCCGTTGGCGCCCCATCCAGTGCCGGATGCCGAGAAGATCGATGCGCTGGCGGCGCTGATCAACAAGGCGAAGGCGCCGATGATGTGGGTAGGCAGCGGCGCACTGCACGCCGCGCCTGAGATCTTGGCGCTGGCCGAGAAGATCGGTTGTCCGGTGCTGTCTTACCGCACGGGCAAAGGTATTCTCGATGATCGCCATCCGCTGTGTCTCAACGTGGCGCCCGGCTACAAGTTGTGGCCTTCGACCGATCTGCTGATCGGGTTCGGCACGCGGTTGGACACACCGGTAAGCCGCTGGGGCGCACATCCGCCGGGACTCAAGATTGCGCGCATCGATATCGATCCATCCGAGATGCGCCGCTTGAAAGTGGACATCGGCATCGTTGCCGACACGGCCGATGCCGCGCGCAGTTTGACACCGAAGATCACCACGAAGGCGAGTGCCGAACGGCTGAAGGTGATCGCCACGACGAAGGCTGCAGGTGCAGAGGCGGTGCGCAAAGTTCAGCCGCAGATGTCGTTCCTCGAAGTTATCCGCGAGGTGCTGCCCGAAAACGGCATTCTATGCGATGAGATGACCCAAACCGCCTACGTCTCTTGGATCGGCTTTCCGTTCCACACGCCGCGCTCGCTGGTCACGTCCGGGTTCTCCGGCACGCTCGGCGCCGGCTTCCCGATGGCGCTCGGCGTCAAGGTCGCCCATCCGGATAAGCCGGTGGTGGCGCTGACGGGAGACGGCGGCTTCCTGTTTGGCGGCACCGAGTTGGCGACCGCCGTGCAGCATGGCATCAACCTCGTCACCATCCTGTTCAACAACTCGTCATATGGCAACGTGCTGCGCGACCAGAAGCGCATGTATGAAGGCCGCGATTCCGGCTCTACGCTGCGCAATCAAGACTTCCAGATGTTCGCCCGCAGCTTC
>JANOOW010000185.1:0-4351 GCA_031421555.1 Hyphomicrobiaceae bacterium
GCTGAAGTCGAAAGCGCGCTGGTATCACACCCGAAAGTCGCGGAAGCTGCCGTGGTCGGTTATCCGCACGACCTCAAGGGCCAGGGTATCTACTGCTACGTGACCTTGAACAATGGCGTGCAACCGAGCGACGAACTCAAGAAAGAACTGATCGCTCACGTCCGCAAGGAGATCGGACCGATCGCGTCGCCCGACCAGCTGCAGTTCTCACCGGGTTTGCCCAAGACGCGCTCCGGTAAGATCATGCGGCGGATCTTGCGTAAGATCGCCGAGGACGACTTCTCGAATCTCGGCGACACATCGACATTGGCAGAGCCAGCCGTTGTCAACGACCTGATCAACAACCGGCAAAACAAGCGGTCGATGTAGGCAGCGGATGATCAGCCTGTAATCTTCAGGCTGGTCAGCTGATCCGCAATTGTACGGAAGGCTGTCGACAAACCAGTATTGCTTTCCGCCTCGAAATACTGTCCGGCCTCGCTCGCACAGGCCCGCAATGCGTTTCGCGCTCTGGTTTGACCGGGCTCGATTTCCGCAGCCAACGCGAACGCCACCGTGAAAACCTGGATCTTCTGCGTTTTCATGTTCGCGCAGAGGGCGGCGAATTCCGCGTAGGACTCGTCGATCTGAACTGTGTCGGCCGACGTATTCGAGGTTTTGTATGCGGTGTTGAACACCCCATCCGTCATGATCAGCACCGCTTTGATTATTTTTGGATCGGTATAGCTGCCGGGCGCACTGGAGCCACCGAAGATACCGGCCCAATTTGGTGAGATTAGATGGAACCCCCAAGCGGTTCCCAGATGCCCCGCGGTGCCGCCCTGGGCGGAAAAAGAATCGATTTGGCTCTTCAGCGCGCTGATACCGGTCGACAACGGCATGATGGCCGATGCCGGACAACTATAGTGATAATTCGGGTCAGCGCCGGGGTTAAGCGTGTTCATCACTCTGGAACGCGCCGCGCCGGTGGGTGGCTGGTCGTTTTGCGAGGCTGTGCCGGGACGTTCCAGCACACACGTATCACCCATCACGCTTTGCCCGCTGGCAACCGAGCCGAGATAGCCGCCGACGTTAACGGAGGCGGCATAGGGTGCGAGTGCGATTTTGTTCGCTAGCGCTTCCGGGGCCGATGGGTCGATCAACAGGTCAATTACTTCTTTGGCTGCGACCTTCATGGCATCAAGCTTGCCGCTTACCGCCATCGATCCGGTGATGTCCAGAACCATCGCGAGCTCGACCCGCTTCAGATCGTAGACAACTTTCGCGGCCTTGGTGAATTCGAAGGTCGTGACGCCGGCGACGCTGGCAAAGGTCGTCGGTACCTTCACGTCGACTGTCAATTTCACTGACGACTTCGAGCGATCGATGGCGGTTTGAAAATTGTCGAGCGACAATCCGGTGACGTTCAAAGCGTTGGTGTGCGCTTTGAGGAAAGCCAGCGTGCGCGCGCGAATATCGGCATCAGTCGAGTTTGGGCGATCGAACAGCTTGGCGCCAGCCAAAGCGGCGGAGTCGAGAATCGAGCCGACACGCATCGAGACACTGTACGCCCGCGACCCATCGATGGCGAGACCAGTTGTGCCGATCAATATCATCACACTCAAGCCGAAGATTACGGCGACGGTGCCGCTTTCATTCTGCCCAAACGCCGATATTCGGTTCTTGAGATCGATCATCTATGGCCCCCGCACGCTCAACGATGCGGCGAGGGAAACACTGATGTAGGTAAAATTTTACTAATCGGCAGCCGGATTCGTCGATATCACCGGGTCGATTACAGCTATGGTTGTGAAGTGCCTAACACCGGTACCTGGTTGATACCAAACCAGTGCCGGTGCACCCGAAACTAGCCGTTCAGCACTTTTGCCAGCGTCGTGCCAAGGGAAGCGGGGCTGTCAGCGATTGCGATGCCGGCCGAACGCATGGCCTCTAGCTTATCGCCAGCCCCGCCTTTGCCGCCCGAGATGATCGCACCGGCATGGCCCATGCGACGGCCGGGAGGCGCCGTTACACCTGCGATAAAGCCCGCCATCGGCTTTTTACGGCCCTTGGCAGCTTCCCGCTTGATGAACTCCGCGGCATCTTCTTCAGCCGCGCCGCCGATCTCGCCGATCATGATGATCGAATGGGTGTCCGGATCGGCCAGGAACATCTCGAGTATGTCAATGAACTCCGTGCCCTTTACCGGGTCGCCACCAATGCCGACGGCCGTCGATTGCCCGAGGCCAGCGTCAGAAGTCTGCTTCACGGCTTCGTACGTGAGAGTACCGGAGCGCGATACAATGCCGACGTTGCCAGCCTTGAAGATGTTGCCGGGCATGATGCCGATCTTGCACTGATTTGGCGTCAGCACGCCGGGGCAGTTCGGGCCGATCAACCGCGACCAGGAGCCAGCGAGCGCACGCTTCACACGCACCATGTCGAGTACCGGGATACCCTCGGTGATGCAAATGATCAGCGGAATTTCGGCATCGATCGCCTCCAGGATCGCGTCGGCCGCGAACGGCGGCGGCACGTAGATCGAGGAAGCCGTCGCGCCGGTCCGCTCCTTGGCTTCCATCACGCTGTTGAAGATCGGAACATCGGCGAGGTCCGGATCGGCGACCTTGGTGCCGCCCTTGCCAGGTGTCACGCCGCCGACGAGCTGGGTGCCATAGGCCTTGGCCGCCTTGGAGTGGAACATGCCCTGGCTGCCGGTGAAGCCCTGACAGATCACTTTTGTATTGCGGTCGACGAGAATGGCCATCGGTCAGTGCCCTTCGAAAGTGGGGGTAGAATTGGTCTCGGGTGCTTGTGGGGCATATCGGTTGAACGAGCAAGCCCACCGTTAGGCGAAGCGGCCACCCGGTCGAAATCAAGGCGATCGTCGTCCGATTGCACATCCCAACCACGCCTCGGCACAACTTGACGTACCGCGCCGTACTAGATCATCCTCAGCATGCGGGAATGTCTGAACACGAAGGCAAAGTTTCTGGGAGACGTCCAATGATCAAGCCTACGAAAGATCAAGCCATCGAGAACGCGGCACTATCCAGACGCAGGATGCTTCAAATTGCCGGTGCAAGTGCTGCTGCGATTGCAGCCGGTGCAACGGCCGCACGGGCGCAGACGGCCGGTTCCACCGCCGTAGCGCCACCTAGTACGATCACTAGTCCACCCCGAGATTTCGGACCGAACGGTGCGCCAAACACTTACTTCTGGGATCCTGACGTCATCGCCATCGATCCGAGTTTCAATGGGTTGGCCCAGCCGAACGCGCCGGTCCAGCGTCTTTGGACAGGCGCTTTATGGTCGGAAGGTCCGGCCTGGAACGGGCAAGGGCGGTATCTCGTGTGGAGCGACATTCCCAACAACCGGCAGATGCGCTGGCTGGAGGACAACGGCCAGGTGAGCGTGTTTCGCGCGCCTTCGAACAATTCGAACGGCAATTCATTCGACTTCCAGGGCCGTCAGTTGTCATGTGAGCATCTTACCCGGCGCGTCGTGCGGTACGAACTCGATGGCTCGGTAACAATATTGGCCGACAACTTCGGTGGCAAGAAGCTGAACTCGCCGAACGATGTCGTGCCACATCCGGACGGCAGCTACTGGTTCACCGATCCACCCTACGGCGGGCAGCTGTACGAAGGCACGCCGGATGCTACCGGTGGTGCCAGTAACGCTGGCGGACTGCTGAAAAACCGGCTCGGTCAGCCGCCGGAAATCGGCACGGCAAAGCGCGAACTGCCGACCAACTGCTACCGCATCGACCCCACCGGCCGGCTCGATCTCGTCGTCACCGAGGAGCAGGTGCCAGACCCAAATGGCTTATGCTTTTCCCATGACTACAAGCGACTGTACGTCGCCTCGACGGGCAAGGGTCCGGGAGACACCGGTCCCGGCGGCAAGGGCGAGATCTACGTGTTCGATGTCGGCACCGACAACAAGCTATCGAACCGCAAGCTGTTCACCGATTGCATGGTCGACGGCGTTAAGTGCGGACCCGACGGGGTGCGCGCCGACGTCAACGGCAACATCTGGGCGTCGAGCAATGCCGGCCGCTCGGTCGGCTACAGCGGCGTGACGGTGTGGTCGCCCGAGGGCAAGCTGCTCGGACGTATCCGCATTCCCGAGATCTGCGGCAACGTTTGCTTCGGCGGACCCAAGCGCAACCGCTTGTTCATGGCGGCGAGCCAGTCGCTGTATTCGGTGTATGTCGCGACGCAGGGTGCGGCTCCGGGCTAATCTGCGTTTAACCGTAGCAACCGCATCTATGGCGGTTACTACGGTTTACCCCCGGAGCAAGCGGATCTACAACAAATGATCGTACTCAGCGTGAGTACCGATCCAGGCAGATTTTCGTACAGCGACC
>JANOOW010000186.1:0-5292 GCA_031421555.1 Hyphomicrobiaceae bacterium
GCGCCTGGGGCGTGCCAATCACCGTGTTCGTCAGACGAGGCACGCACGACGTTCTTGTCGATAAAAAAGTCAACGCGCGCATCTACGAGGCCATGACCAGGGAAGGTGCCGACGCCTGGTTCAAGGATGCCGATGGCGCGCGTTTCCTCAAGCCCGACTACGATCCGGCCGACTTCGAGAAGATCAACGACGTGCTCGACGTGTGGTTCGATTCAGGCTCGACCCACACCTACGTGCTGGAAGACCCTGAGCACTTCCCCGGCCTCGCCGGCATCCATCGCAAGGTCGATGGCGGCCGCGATACGGTGATGTATCTCGAAGGCTCGGACCAGCATCGCGGCTGGTTCCATTCCTCGCTGATCGAGAGCGCGGGCACACGTGGCCGCGCTCCGTTTGACGTGGTGCTGACGCACGGGTTCTGCCTCGACGAAAAGGGGCAGAAGATGTCGAAGTCGGTCGGCAACGTCACCGCGCCGCAAGACGTGATCAAGACCTCCGGCGCCGATATCTTGCGGCTGTGGGTGGCGGCATCGGATTACTCCGACGACCTGCGCATCGGTCCCGAGATCATGAAGGGCTTCAGCGACGCTTACCGCAAGATGCGCAACACGCTTAGGTGGATGCTGGGAACGCTCAGTCATTATGACCCGTCGCATCCGGCCGGCTCCGCGACAGCGGAGTCGGATGCGACCACAAAAGAGTTCCCAGAACTCGAACGGCTCATGCTGCATCAGCTTGCTGAACTCGATGCCGTGATCCGCCGCGCTTACGCCGAGTATGACTACAAGAAGGTCGTGGCAGTGCTGGCGCAGTTCATGAATACCGAGCTGTCGGCGTTCTATTTCGACATCCGCAAGGACGCGCTTTATTGCGAAGCGCCATCTTCGCAGAAGCGCTTGGCGGCGCTCGAAACGGTGGAGCAGATCTTCCGTTGCGTGACGGTGTGGCTGGCGCCGATCCTCGTTTTCACAGCCGAGGAAGCCTGGCTAAACCGCTACGGTGATGCGGACGCCAAATCGGTGCACCTCGAACAGTTCCCGGTGATCCCGGCGGGCTGGCGCGACGATGCGTTGAGCGCCAAGTGGGATCAGATTCGCCGTGTACGCAGTGGCGTCACCGGCGCGCTTGAGCTGGAACGGGCAGCAAAGCGCCTCGGCTCGAGCTTGGAGGCGGCACCCATCGTGCACGTCGCCGATGCCGATTTGCGCGCGTTGCTGGCGACCGTCGACTTGGCCGAGATCTGCATCACGTCGGACATCACGGTTACGGCCGATCCCGCGCCCCAGGATGCCTTCGTCGTCGCGGATATCTCCGGCGTCAGCGTGGTGCCTGCCCGCGCCGTAGGCAAGAAGTGCGCCCGTTCCTGGCGCATCACCGCCGACGTCGGCTTGGATCCGGCCTACCCCGGCCTCTCGGCTCGCGATGCGAGCGCCATGCGCGAGATCGACGGGAAGCCCGCGTGATATCTTGGCTCGATCATAGAGGTAAGGCCAAACCCGGCGAAAGCGACACGGCGCGCCGCCGTCGCGTGTTGCAAGAGATTGTCGACTTGGCCCGTGCGCTGGATCCTGGTGGGGCAACCACGCCTTCAGCTACGAATGCCAATCTGCGCAAGGCATTCGAGCAATCGTCGAATCGCCGCTTTCGGATCAACCCACCGCGTTGAATATGGCAGGCCTTGCCCGGCAGGCTGGCAATCGGTAGACGAGCGCAGATGATTCAAACGACGCAAAAATCCTGGGTGTGGGGGGAGTGGTCGCGCCTGGGGCTGACGGTTGCGCTCGCCACGTGCCTGATCGATCAGGCGCACAAGTGGTGGATGCTCGAAGTCTATCGCATCCAGGACAAGGGGCGGGTGACTGTTACGCCGTTCCTCGATCTCGTTTACGCAAAGAACGTCGGCATTTCGTATGGGATGATGCCCGGCTGGCTCGGTCCGTGGGCGTTGTTTACGTTCGCGATTCTGGCATCTATCGGACTTTATCTTTGGCTGGTGCGCGGTCCGACGACACGCCTGATCGCCTGGAGCCTCGGTCTGATCATCGGCGGCGCAATCGGCAACGCGATCGACCGGCTGGTACTCGGCGGCGTCGCGGACTTCTTTTCGCTGCATGCGTTCGGCTTTTATTGGTACGTGTTCAACATCGCCGACGTGGCCATTGTTGCAGGCGTGACGGGGCTGTTGTACGACTCGATCTGGGGCAGTTGAGTCGCAAAGACGCCGTATTAGCGGGCTACGTGCGACCGATGCCGCCGGAGAATCGTTGGATGACCCAGATGAACCGCATGCGAGCCCTTCTCATTGCTTCCGTTTTCGCGTGCGCATCGGTTCTGGCTGGTTGCTCGGCGGGCGACGTGGAATTGAACGGCTCGATCTTTGATACACTGGGTGTCGGCTCCAAATCCGCAAACGCCAACACGGCGCGTGTGCCCGAACGTCAAGGCCTTGTCTTACCGCCGAACCTCGAACGTTTGCCGGAACCAGGCTCTGGAGCGCTCGCGGCCCAGCAGGGAGCCGACGGCATGCCTGTCGATCCGGAGCAGAAGCGGATGGCCAATGCAACTCAGGCGCAGGTCAAACACAACGAGTATTGCGAGAAAGCCTTGCAAAAGGCTCGCGTCATGAAAGATTTGAGCCCGGTTAACGGCCCGCTAGGCCGCTGCGACAAATCGATACTTGATCAGGTCAACGTTCAGAGCCCCATCACAGTGACCGGCTCCAATGGAAACGCGGCCAATCTGCCGCGATGAAGTTATCCCCACCTCGCGCCAGCGTGTTATATTACCCCATGGTAATTTGACCTTGCGCGGATGCTCGCTCAAACAAGCGAGCGTCAGCTCATAACTGACGTGGAGAGAAGACCGTACTGAAACAAATCCTTGAAGAACGTGACCCGCCTCGTTTTGCCTGTCGAAGTCTAGGAACCCCAAAGATGTCAGTTCGCGTTTCCCGGCTGAAGTTTGCAACCCTCCTGGTGGCCCCCCTCCTCATGCTCGCATCTGTACAAAACACCCTTTACGCGCAAACAGCGTCCCGCGTCGGTGAATTCACGCTGGCCAATGGCATGCGAGGGATCGTCATTCCCGATAACCGCGCACCCGTCGTCACGCACATGGTGTGGTACCGGGTCGGAGCTGCCGATGAACCGCGCGGCGTGTCGGGCATCGCGCACTTCCTCGAGCATTTGATGTTCAAGGCCACGGACAAAATCGCGGCCGGCGAGTTTTCCAAGATCGTCTCGCGTCTTGGCGGTCAGGACAACGCATTTACCGGGCACGATGCCACCGCCTACTTCCAGCGCGTCTCGAAAGACCGTCTGCCGACCGTCATGAAAATGGAAGCGGACCGCATGGTCAACCTCAAGCTCACCGAGAAAGAGGTATTGACCGAGCGCAACGTCATTCTCGAGGAACGCCGCAGCCGAATCGAGAATAGCCCGGCGGCGATCTTGGACGAGCAGATGTCGGCCGCGCTTTACCAGTCGCATCCCTACCAGATTCCGGTGATCGGCTGGGAACACGAGATGGCGCAGCTGAGCCCGCTAGATGCGCTGTCGTTCTACAAGCTGCACTATGCGCCGAACAATGCGATCCTCGTGGTGTCGGGCGATGTGACGGTCGAAGAGGTGAAGACGCTCGCCGAAGCAGCGTTCGGTGGCATCCCGGCCAACCCTGCAATCGTCGTGCGCAAGCGGCCAGCCGAGCCTGAGCACCGCGCGGCACGCCGCGTCGACTACAAGGATCACCGCGCCGGCAAGCCGACGCTCTCGCGCGCCTATTACGCGCCAAGCTATGTGACCGCCAAGCCCGGCGAAGCCGAGGCTCTGGACCTACTGATGAAAATTGTGGGCTCGGGCGCTACCAGCCGGATCTACCAGAGGCTCGTCTCGGAGCAGATGATCGCGTCCAGCGCCGGCGGCTACTACGCGGGGTCGGGCATGGACTCGGGCAAGATCGGTGTCTACGCCGTGCCGGCCGAGGGCCAAACGTTGGAAGCCGTCGAAACCTCGATCGACGCCGTGCTCGCCGAAGTCAAGGACAAGGGCGTCACCGAGGCGGAACTGGCTCGCGCCAAGACCGGCTACATGGCGGAGTATATCTACGAAAGCGACAATCAGGCGACACTCGCACGGCGCTATGGCTGGGGCTTGGTCGTCGGCCGCACGGTGGCCGAGATCGAAGCTTGGCCCGCGATGATTTCGAAGGTCACACTCGACGACGTGAAAAAGGTTGCCGGAAAGTACCTCGACATCAGGCGATCGGTAACCGGCCGCTTGATTCCGGTTGCCGAGGACAAGCCCTCCGTTCCCGGCCGCACGTGAACTGTATTAGGGAGATCATCGACATGTTCACGTTGCGTCGCAGTTTGTCTGGTTTCATCGCCGCGATCGCGGTATCGCTTTTCGCTTTCACCGCGCCCGGGGCCCACGCCATGAAGATCCAATCCGTCAAAAGTCCGGGCGGCATCGAGGCCTGGCTGGTCGAAGAGCACAGCGTGCCGCTGTTCGCTCTGCGCTTCGCCTTCGAGAGCGGCAACGCTCAAGACCCAACCGGTAAAGACGGCTTGGCCAACTTCCTCACCGGCATGATGGATGAGGGGGCGGGCGATCTCAAAGCTCAGCAATTCCAGGAGAGCATGGAAGAAATCGCCATGCGCATGGGGTTCGAGGATAGCCGCGATCATGTCTACGGCAGTCTCGAAACGCTGAGTGTCAACCGTGATAAGGCCGTTGATCTGCTTCGGTTGGCGCTGACCAAGCCGCGTTTTGATGCCGATGCCGTCGAGCGCGTGAAGGCGCAACTGCTGGCCGGCCTGGCGTTCGCGGCCAAAAGCCCGGATCAGGTGGCGGCAAAGCAGTTCTCCGCTTTGATGTTTCCGAACCACCCTTACGGGCGCTCTCCCAGTGGCACTCCGGAAAGCGTCGGCAGCGTCACCGGCGCCGACCTCGAGGCGTATCGGAAACGCACGTTCGCGCGGAACAATCTGAAGGTCGTGGCGGTCGGTGATATCGACGCCAAGGCGCTCGGGTTGATTCTCGACAAGGTGTTCGGCGAGTTGCCGGCCAAGGCCGAGCTGACGCCGGTGCCGAAGATTACCCCGCCAGCGGGTGGCGAGCTGAAGGTCCAGGAGATGGACGTGCCGCAGTCGGTCGCAGCGTTCGGCCTCAATGGCGTGGAGCGCAAGGATCCGGATTTCATCCCGGCATTCGTGCTCAACCAGATCATGGGCGGTGGCGGCTTTGCCTCGCGCCTTACCACTGAAGTGCGCGAGAAACGCGGGCTGACCTATGG
>JANOOW010000187.1:0-7742 GCA_031421555.1 Hyphomicrobiaceae bacterium
CCGGTCGAAGCGGCGACGATGGCATTCAGCAACAGCCGTCCGGTAAATAGTCCGAGCAGCACATAGAGCGGCGCGACATGCGGCATGTTCCACGACCGGATCGTCGGCAGCGACGCGTAGATCATGCCGGTGCACCATAGCGTCGTTAGCGCCGTCGCGATCGTCAGCAAGCCGAGGATCATCAACAAACCGCGGCTCGATGGATTGCCGATCATCCACTGCAACGCGAACAAGCCGCCCGCCGCATACGTTGCAATCGCGGCGATCCCTTCGCGCGACAACCACGAGGTGCGCCACTGCGAGAACGCCCGCCACGCGCGTTCGGGGCGGCCAAGATGCGCCGTCGACGACAGCAACCCGACCGTGATCAACGCAAAGGCGATGATGAAACCGGCAAGCCCGAGGCCGGCTGCGGGCACGGTGAACCGGCCGAGTACGCCTGCGAGGGCGAGCCAGATCAGCAGCCCGTAGCCGGCACCCGACGCGCAGGTGAAAACAATCACAGAATATGCTGGATGCATCGTGGTCTTTCAAGAAATGCGAAACATGGCGCCATCGACGGGGATGGCTGCGCCGGAGATATAACGCGCCAGGGGCGATGCCAAAAACACGACGAGAGCCGCCAAGTCTTCCGGCTCGCCGAAGTGGCCCATCGGGATGTACTGGCGGATAAAGTCATCGCGCGATTTCTCGGTCGGATGCAACTTGTTGCGGATCTGCTCCGAATTGATCCGGCCGGGCGCAATTGCGTTGACGGTAATGCCGTGCGGCGCGAACTGGATCGCCATCGTCCGCGACCAGGAATGCAACGCTGACTTCGCAGCCGCGCTGGCATTCCAGCCGGGTGCCACGAGCGCGCCGGTGAGATTGATGATTCGGCCCCATCTCGCATCGCGCATCGGGCCGGCGAGCGCGTTCGTCAAACGGCGCGCACCGGCAAAGTTCAGCGTGAGCGCCTCCTCCCAGGCTGCATCGTCGGCCATGCCGGACATCGGCCGTGAGGCGCCCGCATTGTTGACGAGAATATCGACGCGGCCGCCGAAGGCGCTCAGTGCCTGCGCTGCGATCGCTTGCGGGCCCTCCACCGCCGTCAGATCACCAAGGATGATCGATGGCCGCGGATGACCAGTGGCTGCAACTGCATCGGCGGTTTCGGCAAGCCCCGCTTCACGGCGGCCCGAGATCGCAAGTTGCACACCCTCAGGGGCCAATGCTTGCGCGACGCCGCGTCCGATCCCGGACGTCGCGCCGGTCACGAGCGCGGTGCGCCCTTCAAGTTGCAGTTTCATGGAGGTGGTTCCTTACCGCGACAATACCTTGTCCGCCCAGGCGAAGAATTTGGCGGCAGCTGTTCCAGCCTCGGCAGCAGCCGGGTGGACTTCGGAGACAACTGCGCTGCGTGCCGACTGGGCATCACGCTTGGCGCGCGGTGGCAGATACTTGTTCACCGGCTTGTAACCGAACTCCGGCAACAGATCGAAACCGTCCCGCGAGGCCACCAGTTTTGACACGGCGCTATCGGCGTCGCCCAGATCACCGAAGTGCCGCGCGCCTGTCGGGCAAGCCTTGACGCAAGCCGGTACGCGATCTTCCGGCAGAAAGGTTTCGTTGTAGATCCGGTCGACGCACAGCGTGCATTTCTTCATGACGCCTTCGCTGTAATCGTATTCGCGGGCACCATAGGCACACGCCCACGAGCACAGCTTGCAGCCGATGCAGGTGTCGGGATTGACCAGTACGATGCCGTCTTCGGCGCGCTTGTAGGATGCGCCGGTCGGGCACACCGTCACGCAGGCGGGCGTTTCGCAGTGCAGGCACGAGCGCGGAAAATGCACGGTGCGGCCGGTGTCGCCCTCGCCCACTTCGTAAGAGTGGACGCGGTTGAGCCACGCGCCGTGCGGATCGGTGCCATACGGCTGCTCGTCCGACAACGGGCCGGCGACGGCGCTCTGCGTGTTCCATTCCTTGCACGACGTCGCGCACGCCTGGCAGCCGACACAGGTGTCGAGATCGATGACGAGGCCGAGCTTTTTGGGCGTGGATGCTGGAAGTGCAGTCATGGAGTGCGCGGGCCTTTCAGGTGGTCGTGACGGCTGCCAAGGAACCGGCGCAGCCACGCACCTTACCAGCATCGCTGCTTTCGCCGAAGGCCCGTGCCGAGATGGGTGCGTCTGGCGGGAGGAGACTTAAGCTGCCGATCATGCCGTGGATTTGCGGCGTCGTCACCCTCTCTTTTGCGCTGATACCCCTGCGGGAGGAGCCGGGCTATGGCGAGAAACTGGCCCGCTATCGTGGCTCCGTCGTAAGTCGCGATAACGCCAAGCATATTGCGACAGAACACCCAGCAACATCACCGCTCAGTGTTTCGGTGCCTGATTGGAGTGTCAGTCCCCTCCGTGAAAATTCGTGCGGCGCAATCCGGACGGCGTGAGGATCCAATCGAGCGGTTGGTCGTAATCCGCGTGAGGAACTTCCGGCACGTGCTGCTCGTCGTAGCCGATGCCGGCAGCTACGACGTGCTGCGACGACGCGCGCAACTCGCGCAATGTGCGATCGTAGAAGCCGCCGCCGTAGCCGAGACGCCAGCCCTGTTCATCGAAAGCCAACAGCGGCACGAGGAGGATCGCCGGGGTGACGATCGCTGCAGTCAGCTGCGGCTCGCGAATGCCCCACATGCAGTCGACGAGATGATCACCATGCGCGTAGGCGCGGAAGACGAGCGGCTTTCCCTTACCCACCATCACGGGGAGGCAGAGCGAGCACCCGCGTTTGACAAGCTCAGCTTCCAGCGCCGACGGATCGAGTTCGGGGCCGATCGCACCGTAGGTGGAAATACGTGGCCTAGCACCAACAGTCCCGACGTTGATCAGCGCCAGCAGTTCGTCAGCACGTGCACCGATAGCTGCCGCAGCAGCTCGGCGAACATTCGGCGCTAGCCCCGAGCGACGCTCGAGCATTTTTGCCCGGAGCGCCGCTTTCTCGATCGTCATCGCGTGAGGATCCAGATTTTCGCTCCCCGGTGACAGCGCGTTAGATAAAAAAAAGTGCCGCGAAGGCCGTTGGGACCGGTTGATCCCGCCGAGTCCCTTTTGTGAAAGGTGGGCGCCATGTGTCCGGGACCACGGCCCCGGTCAGATACAGCTCCCTAGCGTGGATTATAGGCCCGAGGGATGCATAGTCCCTGACGTACCCCGCAGCGACTCTAATGTAAGGCTGCGCGCTGGCAAAAGCTAGTGCTTTGGTTGTGAGCCGGTGCGCCTCGGGTTCCGATCATGCCCTCAAGCGCGCAGCGATGGCATCGAGTGCCGCATCGGCCATGGCGCCATCGGGACCACCGGCTTGAGCCATGTCGGGCCGTCCGCCGCCGCCTTTGCCACCGACCGCCTCGGAACCGGCGCGCACCAGATCGACGGCACTGAGTTTGACGGCGAGATCCGTCGTTACGGCAACGACGATGCCGAGCTTGCCGTCGGTGGCGTTGTTGGCGATGGCGATCACGCCGGAGCCCACCTGCGCGCGCCCCTCATCCGCCATGCCCTTTAGATCTTTCATGTCGACACCTGCGACCGACATCCGGAGGAACTTGGTGCCGGCAATCTCCACGACTGCCGGGCCCGCAGCTTTTCCCCCGCCAGCAAGCGCGGCCTGCTTTTTGGCATCCGCCAACTGCCGCTCGAGCTGCTTCTTTTCTTCAACCAGAACCTTCAGGCGGTCGACCAGGTCATCCGGGCGCGTTCGCAGAACGGCGGCTGCTTCGCGCAAACGTTCTTCCTGGCCCACCAAATAAGCGCGGGCGCCTTCGCCGGTCAGCGCTTCGATGCGGCGAATGCCGGCAGCCGAACCGCTCTCGGCTAGGATGTGAACGAGACCGATATCACCCGTGCGGCTGACGTGCGTGCCACCGCATAGCTCGATCGACCACGGCTTGTTGGGACGAGCCGGGTTGCCGGGCATACCCATCGAAACCACGCGCACCTCATCGCCATACTTCTCGCCAAACAACGCCATGGCGCCGGTCTCGCGCGCATCCTCGATGGCCATCAGGCGGGTTTCGACCGGCGCGTTCTGCAGGATGATTTCGTTGGCGAGCGTTTCGGCGCGGCGTATCTCTTCGATGGTCATCGGCTTGGTGTGCGAGAAATCGAACCGCAAACGATCGGGGCCGACAAGCGAGCCCTTCTGCGCGACGTGATCGCCCAGCACATGACGCAGCGCCTCGTGCACCAGATGGGTGCCGGAGTGATTGGCGCGCGTCGACTGCCGCCGCGCGTGGTCGACAACGAGTTCTACGGCATCGCCGAGCCGAAGGCCGCCGCTTTGCATCGTGCCAGAATGCACGAACAAGTCGCCGAGCTTCTTGGCGGTATCGGTGACGCGGAAGATGGCACCTTTCGGCCCCTTGATCACACCGTGATCGCCCATCTGACCACCAGACTCGGCGTAAAATGGGGTCTGGTTGACGATGATCGAACCGGTCTGGCCGGCTTTAAGTGCCTCGACCTCGCGGCCGTCTCGTACAAAGGCTGCAATCTGTCCCTCGGCGGTTTCGGTCTCATAGCCCAGGAATTCGGTCGCGCCCGCCCGCTCCTTGAGTTCGAACCATACTGTTTCAGTCGCAGCCTCGCCCGATCCTTTCCAGGCCTTGCGCGCCTCGGCTTTCTGCTTTTCCATCGCGGTTGCGAAGCCAGCGGTATCGACGCCGATGTTGCGCGCACGCAGCGCGTCCTGCGTCAAATCGAGCGGGAAGCCGAAGGTGTCGTACAGCTTGAATGCAACGTCGCCGGGCAAAGTTGCGCCGGGCCGCAGATTGCTTGTCGCATCGGTCAGCAGCCCGAGCCCGCGTTCGAGCGTCTTGCGGAAACGGCGTTCCTCCAGTTCGAGCGTCTCCGTTATCAGCGGCTGGGCGCGGACGAGTTCCTGGTAGCTCTCGCCCATCTGACGCACGAGGGCTGGCACCAGCCGATGCATCAACGGGTCCGCCGCGCCGAGCAGATGCGCATGCCGCATGGCGCGGCGCATGATGCGGCGCAGAACGTAGCCGCGCCCCTCGTTCGACGGCAGCACGCCATCGGCGATCAGGAAGCTCGACGCCCGCAGATGATCGGCAATGACGCGATGGCTGGCCTTGTGCTCGCCGGTGGCGGCAACGCCGGTTGCTTCGACGGAGGCCGAGATCAACGCCTTGAACAGGTCGATCTCGTAGTTGTCGTGCGTGCCTTGCAGAACCGCAGAAATACGCTCGAGCCCCATGCCGGTATCGATCGACGGCTTCGGCAGCGCAACGCGATCGCCGGGACCGCGGCTCTCGTATTGCATGAACACGAGATTCCAGATCTCGATAAAGCGGTCACCGTCGGCATCGGGCGAACCCGGCGGGCCGCCCGGGATTTTCGCGCCGTGATCAAAGAAGATTTCCGAGCACGGGCCGCACGGGCCGGTGTCGCCCATCGCCCAGAAGTTGTCCGACGTCGCAATGCGGATGATCTTCTCGTCGGCAAAGCCGGTGAGCTTCTTCCAGATGCCGGCCGCTTCCTCGTCGTCGTGGTAGACCGTGATATAGAGCCGCTTCGGATCGAGGCCGAACTCCTTGGTGATGAGGTTCCAGGCAAACGGGATCGCATCGGCCTTGAAGTAGTCTCCGAAGGAGAAATTGCCGAGCATCTCGAAGAACGTGTGGTGGCGCGCGGTGTAGCCCACATTGTCGAGGTCGTTGTGCTTACCACCCGCCCGCACGCACTTTTGCGAAGTCGTCGCGCGCTTGTACGAACGCGTCTCCTGACCGGTGAAGATGTTCTTGAACTGCACCATGCCGGCCGTCGTGAACATCAAGGTCGGATCGTTGCGCGGCACCAGCGGCGACGAGGGGACGATCTCGTGACCGTGTTTTTTGAAGTAGTCGAGAAAGGTGGACCGTACTTGATTGACGCCGCTCATGCCGAATCCCGCGCCGCTTGGCCTTAAGAACTAACAGAAGCGGCCGCACCCCAAAGGCCGGCCGCCTTGGACCGCCTGGTCCACAGCGCTTGTACCGGGCACCCGTGCACCTGTCCAGGAAGGCGCTAGATCCGAGCCGCAGCGAACGGAGGGTCAGTAGTAGAGAGGCGCCCTGCCACTCCACTACTACTTTTGCTGCCTACGTCCTAATGCCCACTGCCTTTTTTACGACCGCTTGCCGCGGCCGGCTTTCTGCGGCGTTACAGCATCGTCGCCCTCGCTGCTGACTAGTCCGTCAACGTCATCGTCGGTCTCGCCGGCGTCGGGCTGCACCAGCATTTTTTCGACGATGAGGCCGGCGTTCTTGCGAACCGCCTTTTCCACTTCGGCCGCTATCAACGGGTTGTCGCGCAGGTAGGCTTTGCTGTTCTCGCGACCTTGGCCGATCTTTTGTCCGCCATAGGCGAACCAGGCGCCAGACTTCTCGATGACGCCGGCCTTCACGCCGAGATCGACGAGCTCGCCGGTCTTGGAGATGCCCTCGCCGTACATGATGTCGAACTCGACTTGCTTGAAAGGCGGCGCGACCTTGTTCTTGACGACCTTGACGCGGGTTTGATTGCCGACAACCTCGTCGCGTTCCTTGATCTGGCCGATGCGGCGAATGTCGAGCCGGACGGACGCATAGAACTTGAGCGCGTTGCCACCGGTTGTCGTTTCGGGGTTACCGAACATCACGCCGATCTTCATGCGGATCTGGTTGATGAAGATCACCATGCAGCCCGACTTCGAGATCGAACCAGTGAGCTTACGCAGCGCCTGGCTCATCAGCCGGGCTTGCAGGCCGGGCAAACTATCGCCCATCTCGCCTTCAAGTTCGGCCTTCGGCGTCAGCGCCGCAACCGAGTCGATGACGAGAATGGTAACGGCACCGGAGCGCACCAGTGTGTCGGCGATCTCGAGCGCCTGCTCGCCGGTGTCGGGCTGCGAGATGAGGAGTTCGGCGACATTGACGCCAAGCTTGCGCGCATAGACCGGATCGAGCGCGTGTTCCGCGTCGACGAAGGCGCACACGCCGCCGTTGCGTTGCGCTTCCGCCACGACATGCAGTGCCAGCGTCGTTTTGCCGGAGCTTTCCGGTCCGTAGATTTCAATCACACGGCCCCTCGGCAGGCCGCCGATGCCAAGTGCGATATCGAGCCCGAGCGAGCCGGTGGATATTGCCTCGACGTCCATGGATTGGTCGTTGGCGCCGAGCTTCATGATCGAGCCCTTGCCGAACTGCTTCTCGATATGAGCCAGCGCTGCATCCAGCGCCTTATGCTTGTCCATATTGTCCCCTTCGACGACGCGAAGTTGTGGCGCGGTCATGGCATTCACCCTAGGTTAAGAGTTGCAGATCGGCAATTGACTACATATGTGCACTGTTTGTTCTCATTTGTCTATCGCTTTGTTAGCGATTGTAAACATTATTAGATTTGCCGAGTAGTCTTTGAATGTTCCTGGAATGATCCTTCACGCTAAACGTGGTGGAAAACCGGCCTGGCCACTCGAATCGGGCGTCCCGGCAACACCGGCGCGACCCCCGGGTCCTGACGTCTGATCAACCGCACAGACCACCCGTGGATCGTTGGGTCGCGCGAAGGGCTTGACCCCCTACAGTTCCCAATTGATTACCGCAAACGTGGAGGCGCGCTAAACGCTTGATCCAGCGCACGATTCGGCGATCGGGCCATCGCCTCAACGGCTAATTTGTTCTTTGACTTTCGTGGCCAGCTGCACCAGCGAGAACGGCTTCTGCAGGAACG
>JANOOW010000188.1:0-14471 GCA_031421555.1 Hyphomicrobiaceae bacterium
CCCGTGGCGCCGGGCATCCCGCTTGCCCGCGTGCTATTCACCCATCCCCGAGACTGGACGTCGAAGCGGGTGTTCGCGGTGCTGCGCGAGCTTTCGAAGAGCTGGCCAAAGGGCCACGAACCCCAGGCGTTCATGCTGATATTCGCAGGCCGGGTTCACGAACACTCCATCGAAACCAGCGAAGGCCTGATCGATATCGCAACCCGGGTGCGGCATCCCGGAACTCGTGATGCGCCAATCGGCGGTCCAGATCTGACGCTGGTTGCCATCGGCAATCATCCCGACGTGCGCGGCTATGCCGCCCAGCGCGCCTGGGCGCAGCCGGTGCACAACGGGCACAGGTTCATTCCCGTCGACAGCGATTTCGATCGCGAGATCGTCGATGCGCTGATTGCTGCACGGCGCATTCTGGCGGGCGACAACATCGCGCTGAGCGCGAGCAAACCTCTGTTCGACCGCATGACTCCGAGCGGCGCGGCGCGACCGCCATGGCTGGTCACACTCGAGCATGATGGCACGAGCACGACTGCGGTACTCGATTCAGGGGGGACGGTGACAAACGATCCCAAACGCTATCAAGCGCTGGCGTTCTGCGGACCCGTGATCGCTATCGACCCAGCCAACATCCACGAACTGACACTCAGGCTGCGCCGCCAAGTGCAGAATCAGGAAGACCGCCCATGAATGCTGCGATGAGGCATGTCGTGCCCGGAAACTACAGCGCAGAGCTTGCGATCAGTTCGTGGCAGCTTTGCTACGGGATCGGATTGGAGCCAGGCTTTGCGCTTTCGCTGGCGGGACAATTCTCACTTCGCAATCCGTCGGCGCTTGCGACGATCGAAGTCCATGAAGTGACCCTGTGCGCGGCCCACTCGACCTGCGAATACCTGTCCCAGTGAATGACGATCGCGCCCGCGACGATCGGCGTCATCGACATCGAACACGGTGTCGATGACGCAGTGGCTGTGCCGCCCGGCGATCCCGTGACAATGTTCAACCTTCTTGAAGCCGTCCACTGACCGCCGCTTCTGTTGGAAGGCATGATCGACGAGTCTGAGTGTTTTCGCGTCACTCACCTGCGGTTTTTCATCACGTCCCGCTGAATACCGGCCTGCCAACACTGTAGGGCGCTAACAGTCGGCGGCACCGCGCCGCGGGGATGAAGAACACAGCCGCTCAATCCGGCAATCGCTGTCCTGTGTTCCTCGCATCAGTCTCGCCGAGCCGAGCCAGGTTTGAGTCGGGCCGAATCTGTCGGCGATCATCGGCTACGAAACCACAGGGGCGACCGGGCTCGAGTGTAAATGATCGTCCAGGCGCAGATGCGCCGCACTGGAGAGGAGGGGGAGGGGAGGCAACGGAAGCTGACCGGACCCGCGATCAGCCCGCTCAGTCCGGAGACCGACCATGACCGCCTCATCTACAGCATTCCGCGCGCCCGATCGCAGCAATTTCCGCCACATGATGACAAGCGGCGTGCGCGCGCTGCTCGATGGCGATCACGGGGATCGTCGAACCACAATCCTGCGCCAGGCGCAGTTGCAAGCCGAAATCCGCAACTACTCCTTCAAGCCGGGTGACGGCCCCGAACGCGACTTCGGCGCAATCACATTCCTCGACCACAAGCTGCTGTTCAAGATCGACGCCTACGATCGCGCTCTCGAACACGGATCGCCCGATCCCGCCGACGCCGCTGTCACAGTGCGGGTCATGACCATCATGCTCGCGGGCGAATACTGATCTTGATCGGTACTACCAGCTCAGGCTCGCGGCGTAATAGGCAACGATCGCGAGAATGACGGGGGTCGCGGTCAGATAGCGCTTCTGCCAACGCCACCACAGTCGGGGCAGGACGAGCGCTGCCGAGCCGAGCGATCGGACTTCCAGCCACTCGCGTGCCCGCACCACCTCAAGCCCGATCGACAGGACCGTGCCGAAAGCGGCAATCATCGCACAGACCCCGGTCGCGGCATAAAGCGACATCCAGTTGGCGAAGTGCTCGGGGCTCAATCCATTCACGGCGGTGTCCTTTCGGGCAGGCACCATACAAGGCGGTTGGCCAAGCGCCACCCAGGTCAAACGTCGCGGAAGGACGAAAGAGCCGTGCGCGCGTGCCTGCTCATCGTGGCATGGGTGCGCAGATTCGCGTCAACGAGCGACGGTTTCTCCATCTGCTGTGCAAATCGGCTCGCCCATCGCCCGCTGGCGCAGTGCTGCGCCGTCCATGCCCCGAGCCTGCCGGAGCACATACCGTCCGGTGAGAAGTGAGACGGAGCGTGATTCTGAAACACCCCGATCAGCATCGGCAGATTCTGGTCGTCATCCGTATGGGCTGAGTCGATTGCCCCAGTGTGCACGAGAGAACAAGGGGACTTACGCAATCAAATTTAGGCTGGTCAGGGTTGTGTGACTCAGTCAAGGTGCTCGATGGGGTACGTCGATTCTGCCATTCCGATGGCGCTTCGTTGAAATATCGGGGGGTTTAGCAAAATGTCGCACTTATTGATCGGTCTTGGCGGAACGGGCGGCAAGGTCCTTGCGGCATTCAGACGCTCGGTTTTTCAGCAGTTCGGGCCGACTCATTGAGCCTGCAATAGCTCAATCGAATTAAGGGGAGTGGGGAATTGGCATCGAACCATTTGATGATCGGCTTGGGCGGGACGGGCGGAAAAGTCATTGCCGCAACTCGGCGATTGATGTTTCAACACCATGATTCGCCTGAGCACAAAGATATCGCGCTCAACTACCTGTATCTTGATACATCGTCGCGCGAAACCGCAATGGCTAAACAGGGCACTGGTTTGGCCGATAATGACAAGCGTTGGCGCGTGCTTGGCCGAAGTGTTCAACTATCGCCATATCAAGTTGTTCATTTGAGCAACAGCAGCTTCGGAAGTGTCGTCAACAAAATAGATGACTATACAAAAATTAGTCCTTGGTTGGGTGACACAGGAATTTGGCAGCGCTACTGGAACTCTCAAAACGGGGAGATGGAAGCGGCGGGACAAGTGCGGAGATTCGGTCGGGCGGTGCTCGCCCAAAACATCGACAAGGCCGCTCGTGGCCTTGCGGAGACGATGCGGGAGCTTAAGAAAAAGAACAACATCGCTCGGTGGCGCTTTCACATCGTGACCGGCCTCGCCGGTGGCACCGGCAGCGGCAGCTTCCTTGATATCATTCGCTTGATCAGAGATGCAACGAGCGGGGAAGACGAGGCAAAAATAGTCCTGTATGCGGTATTGCCTGAGGCCGAACCGACACGTTGGTCCAACGGCAGTTATCACGCAAACGGTTTCGCCGCTCTGGCAGAACTGAATGCCATGCAAGTGGAGCGGTTGAATCTCCATAATTTGCAGACCGGAACGATCAACCCTCTTGCGCCGATCAATGCCGCTTGGATCATAACCAATCAAAATAACAAGGGCATCCGCTTTGATGTCGATGCAACTCTGCCCAACTTGATCGCTGAAACATTCTATCAAACGGTAGTTGGCTCAGGAGATGCGACCATAGGAGCGGACGGCCCGAACGCGAATGCCGATGAACGATCCTGGATCGATGTCCCCACGGGAGAGAATCTTCCACACAACCTTTTTGCGGAAAAGGACGATCCGACCGATCCACAGATGAAGCCTTTCGATCGCGCGAACCGATTCATAAGTTTTGGGATAAAGCGTATCACTGTTCCGAGCGATGAGGTGAAGGAATACGCGTCACTTATTTTTCTTCGTCAGTTTATACAACGCTCACTCTACAACAATTGGGACAAGGCCAATGGCGGATTTGCAGATACTAATGAAAATCTGGACCATAGCGCCATTGCGAAATCTCAAGACAATCTGGAAAAGTGGTTGCTAACCGATAAGCATTTGAAGCTTGAAACTGGCTCGATGCTGAACGACAATTCACGTTGGCGGTCTATACGGGACGAATTTGCTCGAGCGATTAATGGAAAGGTCGCTGATATTTTATCCGTCATCAAAGACAGCGCGGCTTGGCCGAGAGAAATCGAGGAGCACGCCAGGGATTTCTTTGAAGCCAAATTTAGAAATGCGGGCGTCCTGCAATTCTACTCGGGAGCGCAGCGGTCAATCAGCGATCGGGCAAAATTAATAGTACGAGATAAGGTCGGAACTTATTTGTTCGCTGAATGGAGGGCAGGATGCTATTCTCTTAACAGCTGTCTAAAGATCGCGATTGAGTTGATCGCAGAAATCAAGAGCCGTCGAGCGAATTGCGATGAGCAAATTGAAAAGTCTGTAAGCAAAGAAGCGGAACTAAATACCGCTTACGCTAAGATGAAATCCGAATACGCTCGTCTCGGTTTTATAGGACACCAAATTTATGGAAAGAAGCGCTTTTCGGAAATCAGCGAAAGACTGATTGATATAAACACCGCGAAATCTCAAAGAGCCGCTCTCGGTTTTATGTCAGCGCTCCTGGCGGAAGTCCTTGTTAATTTGCAGGAATTGCAAGACGATCTACATAAAGTAAAGACGCTTTTTGATGAAGCGTTGGTGGATTTGAATATTTCTATCGCTTCCCGAGTTGAAGGGGACGAGGTTAACACGCCAGGTTCCGGAGAGTTCAAGTTTTATGAGCCCACTGTGGTCCGCGATTTGTTAGACAAATTTCGGAAGAACCAGACTGTCCAAAATCGACAATCCGATGCGTTGAGAGAGAAGTTGGTGCTTACGGTTGGGGGGAAGCCAACCTTCCGGCAATTCCTCAACACGGCAACGCCCGGAATGATCGTGGCTAGCTTGGAGGAAATTTCGGCCGATCAAGCGGCGGCCGAGCTCGAGGCAGTCGAGACCGACCAAGATCGGATCCTTGGCGAATCGATCGTTCAGAAACTGTCCGAAAAGTACGCTCATAATCAGGAAGGTCTGGAAACGTTTCTGACGCATCGCGTGGAGGAAGCGCAAGCGTTGATCGCAATTGACAACGCTGAAGTTCAAAAAACAAAAACCGACTGGATCAGACATACGAATGTCGCCTTCGTTCCGGCGAAAGCTGACCAGCCAGAGGCTTTACGAGCGTTTCATGCTCGCCTTACCGCCGCACTTTCTACACGCGGAGACGGGCTGGTCGAAATAGTCGAAACAACCGGCCAGTCTGACCAGATAGTCATTCTCAGCTTCGTCGATCGCTTCCCTCTGCGGGTGCTCAAAAACGTTGGCTATCTCCATGGCTTTTACGACAAGCAGATCAAAGCAGCAGACGGCGCACTGGCGGCGATGCGGCTGCATGTGGAGGGGGACGGTGGAGCACTGCCGCCACTCTACGCTGCTGGCGGCGAAGAATACCGCGCTATGGCCCGCCCTTTTTGGTTGATAGCCGTCCTCCGCAACTTGCTATTGGAGCGCCCCAATCCGGAGACCGGACGAGACGAGACGCTCCTGAAATACATGGATGGCGGCAAGCTTCGTTCCGTGGTTGTCGGAACGCGGATTGTTGACGGCAGCGGCAAAATTGGCGTCAGCGGAGCGATTCTTCTTATGAAGGCCGTCCAAGAGGAATTGGCAAAACTGGTACATATCGACGACCGCTCTGCACTTCGCGTTGAGCTTGAGGCGCTGCGCAACGACGCACTTGAAGCGGCGCACTTGAACGAGTCCAACTTGGAATTCCAGCGAGTCGATGGAGATGTATCGAAGGCTATTGCGCTTATTCCGAAATAGCAGGTTTGCGGAATACGTGCCTGGGAAGACTTTCATTTTTGGGGCATTAAATGATCAAGGTTCGTTGCAAACAGTTTGGTAGCTGCCCTTGCGATCTTGACGATGGGCAAGATCACGAGATTGAATCGATCAAAGACCACAAATGCCCTTCGCGGGACGAAACTGGTGAATGTGGGCTGACAGAGGTTGGCAGGCCTCCGTGGTTCCAATTGCTTTTGGCCAGCATCCCGGCACCCGCGAAGCTCGGAATTTTGGCGCTGCTCGCCCTCGCCGTGCTTGGCGGGGCCGGGTATGGGGCATATCGCTTCATGTTCGCCGGCCCGCAATGCGAAATCGTCGATGCCCGGAACCTCCTGAAGCTTGACCCCAAGATTGGTGAACTTGAAAAAATGGGCGATGCCTGTGTCGAATCCGGTATGCAGGAAGCCGATGCGGACAAGATCGTCACCGGAACCGTGCTGCTGCGGGGGGCGCTCGATCGCAAATCGCCGATCGCGGCTTGGTTACTAGGTCGGCTGTTCGACCCGCTCAAGCGCCCCGAGCTCGAGGAACGGGCCGAAGTCCCGACCCTTTTGCCTGCGACCGACCCGCGCGAGGCGCTGCGATTCTACGACTTCGCCGGGGCCAACCACGAAGAGGCTGCCGCTGCTGCTGCGGCATTGCGTGCAAAATATCCCGAACTGCGCCTGAATGCGGCGGGCAAGGGCGGGGCGCCGCTGGCGCTTCCCGGCCACGCCGGGCTCCTGCAACGAGTGCTGAGCAAGCCCGGAGCCGAACTCTTCGATCAACCGGGCGGTTCGGGTCAGGGAAAGCAGCTCGCTTCGTTCAGTCTCTTCTACGTCCTGGAGTCCCGCCCGGGCTGGCTCAAAGTGGGCGAACAGATCGCGGGCAGCGCAGCAGGCTGGATTGCGGCAGATATGGCCCAGAATTGGAACGTCATGCTGGTGATGCGTTATGCGCCTCCGGACGGTCGTCAGCCCGCCTTGTTCTTTCGGGACGAGTTGGCGGTAAAGTCATTGCTTACCCGTCCGGGTGCTAGTGAATCCGTTGCAGCCCTGATCGAATCCGCGAAAGGCCCGTCACCCGACCCGCGGCTGACGGCCATCGAGGATCGCACTGTCGACTGGTCGGCTTCGCCCTATCTGATGCCCATTCTGAAAACATCACCGCTCGTGTCGGATACGGGCAGAAAAGTATTTCTGGCGCAGGTTGCCGCTATCAACGGAGCAGGACGGGGCGGAACATCGGCCACAGCGTCTGCGCCCGGTGGAGGGAGCGCCGGCTCATGCCGCAGCGGCTCTCCGGAAACAGCCGTCCACCAAATTGCGTTCGTGATCGATACAACCTCTTCGATGGGACCCTACATTGAAGGCGTCCGGAAGATTGCAAATTTTTGGTCGCAGGAAGTGGCGCGGCGCGGAATTTCCGACAAGGTCCGCTTCGGCGTCGTTGCCTATCGCAACAATATGGATGACGAGCCTCAGCGTTCCGGACTGGAATATGTGACGCGCACCTACTTGCCGCTGTCGGCAACATCGGATGCCTCTGCATTTGCCAAAGTGATGAAAGAACTTCGTCCCGCTTCGGTATCCACGCACAGCTTCGACGAAGACGCGGTCGCCGGTCTGGACAGTGCGATCCGGCTAAACTGGGGGCAAGGCTGTGGGGTTCGTATGCTATTCATGGTCACCGATGCGGGCAGTCTGAAGTCGGACGATACCAAAGGCAGCCTCCCGGGCACCGGTCTGACCACGATTGCTGCCACCGCGAAGGAGCAGGGAATCACCATTTTCCCGGTTCACGTCCAGACCCCGGAAGCCAGGCAAGCCGGCAATGTCGAGAAAGCGTCGCAGCAGTATCGCGGTGAGCTTGCCGACGGACGCGGCGTCAACCTTTATCGCACGATCGCGGGTGGATCTTCCAAGGCGTTCAATGCCTACCTGACCGAGGTCGGTAGTTTGCTCGATGCCATCCAGAACGAAGCCGGCGGCAAGCTGGTGCAGAATTTCAGTGTCGCAGCAGGTGCGAATGGCGATACTGTGCAACCGACCGTCAAGGACTTGGTCTTGGGAAAGCTATTTGCTGTCCAACAGCGCTTTCTTGGTGCTGCGGCAGGCGGCAATGCGCCCGCTTTCAACGCTTCGTGGACCAGCGATCGTGACTTGACCAATCCCGATCTGGCGGCCTTCGACGTCAGCATCTACCTGACGCGCAGGCAATTGAGCCAGCTGGCGGAAAAGTGTCAGACCCTCCTGGCCAACGCGCAACAGGCGCGTACTGAAAGCGGCAAGTTCTTTGATCTGCTGCGGATGGTGTCAGCCGCAACCGCCCAGGATCCGGAGCGCTTCGCAAATGGCGCGGCTGATTTGTCGGCATTGATGCCCAGCTTTCTTTCGCTCCTTCCGTACAAGAGCGATGTTCTCTCGCTCTCGCAACAGGATTGGCGCGGTATGGGTGCCACCAAACAGGATGCTTTCGTGCGTCGGCTCAACGAGAAGGTCTCTTTCTATCGCCGGGTAGAGTCCGACCAATCACGCTGGGTGCAGCTGTCGGGGGCCGATCCGAACGATCAGGTTGCCCTGATCCCGCTCAGAGAGATGCCATGAGCCAAGCGGTTGTCACCATCAGGGACAGCCGTGTGGAAGTTGGGCGAGCCGAGGAAAGCTTTGTACTTGAGATTCCTGCATTCGATCTCTTGGCGGGCGAGCGAGTTGCAATCGTGGGTCCGAGTGGTTCAGGCAAGAGCTTGTTCGTCGAATTTCTAGCCCTCATTCGCTCATCACCGAAAAACGGTTACTTTGCGATCTGTTCCCGGGCCGGGCGGATGATGATTGCGCATCAGGGCGGGATCGAAGCAGAAGAGGACGAACTCCTAGAATTCCGTCGGGGAGAAATTGGTCTCCTTTTGCAGAATGGTGGGGTTCTTCGTTCGCTTTCGGCCATCGAGAATGTTCGATTGCCTGCTCGGATCAGCCGGACCGATCTCTCATATGCTTCGCAATTGATGGAGGCTTTGGACGTTGGCGAACTTGCCAACAGGCATATTGGTTCGCTCTCAGGCGGACAGCGGCAACGCATTGCGCTGGCCCGCGCAATGGTTACCAAACCGACGTTGCTTTTGGCCGATGAGCCGACAAGCGCCCTTGATCCCACCAATGCGCGTATGACTTTGCAGGTTCTGTCTGAAGCAGTGCTGCACAAGCTCGTGTATGCCATGGTCATCGTGACTCACGACGAAGCGCTTGCCAGTGCATATGGCTTTGATGTCGTACGCATCGATCCGTTGGTGAACGAGGCCGGTTCGGGGAGCCGGATCCGCCCGCGCGTGGTGCAATGAGGGCGCGGATCGGACTCATTGCCCGACTCTCGTATCTGGATTGTCGAGAGGAATGGCCAAGCGCGCTTTGTATGATCCTGAGCATCACTGCTGTGCTGGTTCCGGTCTTGCTGTTGTTGTCCATCCGATCAGGTGTGATCGGTCAGATGCGCGGCGAGCTGAGCGAAAGTCCGCAAGCTCGGGAATTGATAACCATCGGCGAACCCGACGTGTCGGCCGCGCTAGTGAGCCAGTTCCGGCGCGATCCATCGGTTGCCTTTGTCGCGCCTAAGACCAGACTGTTGTCCGCCGCAGCCGTTCTGCGTTCATTCGATCTGTCCCGTGGAATAGAGCTCGACATGGTTGCGTCGGGGCCAGGTGACCCAATGATCAAGGAGCCTTGGCACCGCGACAGCATCGGGTTGAGCGAATCCGCAGCGCGCAGCCTGGGCGTAAAGGATCGGGACCGAGTGGTTCTGATCCTTGACCGACGCACACCAGGCGGAGCCGACCAACAGATAAGGTTGACGCTGCAAGTTCTCGCGGTGGTCGAGTACCGCACGGCCCGCAGCAACCTTGCGCAGGCCTACCTACCGTTTCAATTGGTCGAAGCTGCGGAGCGCTGGCGGGAGAATCCCGAGATTCCGGATATTCAGCAAGCCTACGCTGCAAACGTGGCGGATTCCGGGCGACGCCGGTATTCGGGCATGCGGATATATGCGCGCTCGATAGAAGCGGTGGTAACATTGCGACAGAAGCTGCAATCGCATGGAATAGATACCGAGAGTCGAGCAGGCGATATTCGCCTAATTCAGCGGCTTGAGCGCTCGATGAACATTTTTATCGGCTCGCTAGCAACGCTCATGGCGTTTGGCCTCATTGTCGCGCTTGGGGCGATCCAGTGGGGATGGGTGGAGCGCAAGCGGTTCGACTATAGCTATCTGCGGCTACTGGGAATGAAGCGCGGCGATCTGTTTGCCTTGCCGATCCTGCAGGCGATCATGTTGGTCGTGCCGGCCGGCGCTCTGGCTTCCGGCATTGCCGGGTTGGCACAGTTGGTCATCAATCGCCTTTTCGCAGGACAGCTGGGCAGTTTGAAAGCTGTAAGCCGGTTATCCGCTTCCGATGCCATGTCGTTGATCCTGGCAACATTTCTTGTCGCTGCCTGCGGCGCATTCTTTGCCGCGCGCAGCGCGGCGCGCATCAGTCCGATTGCGGCTTTGAGGGGGAACTAGACGTGATGCGGTCGATCTTTTTGCTGGCGTGCACAAGCACATTGCTCGCCGGTTGCGGTATTGGTGGCAGCGGGGGGAGCGATCCGGGATCGTTGGGGAAGGCGAGAGAGATCGCCAGTTGGTGCCAGGTCGACGACCCTGGCTTTGTCGAAAAGGAGCGCCTCGCGCGAAAGCTTGCCATTGGTGACATCGGCAAGATTGGATGTCCTCAGTCGCAGCCCGTGGCCGACTTGCCTGACGAGATCGTCCTGCCGATGCCATGCGATCGGCGAATGGTATTCCGCGCGGTCCGCATGGCGGTCGCTGACGCACTCGACAGTGAATCCGCGATTTTTGGCGATCCGAACTCGGGGGACGAGTTTCGTAAATCGATGTCCGGGCCGTGGTTCGGTGAGATCGCCGGTGGCTTCCCGCAGAATTCTGACGGAACCGGTACCACGACGTATTACATCGCAAAGTACGAGCTGACCGCACCGCAATACGCGGTCTTCGCGCTGGAAGGCGAGGTGGATTACGGGGCCAGTTCTGCCGCCTGCAAGCGTTCAGCCGAAGCGTTGAAGCAAGTCCGCGGGGCTAGCGTTTTGCCTGCGGCGGAGCTGAGTTGGTTCGATGCTTTGAATTTTGCTGATCGTTATACCAAATGGCTGATCGCCTACGAGCGCGACAATGGCGGCTTGGGGAGCGTCCTTCCCGCGCGTGAATCGCGACCGGGCTTTGTTCGCATGCCGACCGAAGCCGAGTGGGAATTCGCAGCTCGCGGCGGCGACGAAACCGGTGCGTCCGGCAACAGTTATCAGGTCGCGACTGGATGGGGACCGACCGATTCGCCGGCCGAGTTGGGGCGCATCGCGTGGTTTGCCGGTGTCGGCCAGGAGCCCCCAGAGGGCAGCCGGACGTTCCCGGTCGGCCGCAAGGCCCCCAACAGGTTGCTGCTTTTCGATATGGTCGGAAATGCCGAAGAAATGACTATGGATTTCTTCCGCCCCGTCCGACCGGATGGTTCGCTTGCCGGCCGGCTTGGCGGCATTGCGGTTCGCGGCGGCAGTGCTACCGACGACGCGGAGATGGTCGGCGTCGGCGCGCGGCGCGAATTGGAAATCTATGACGCGGCTGGGCCGACGAAGACCCCGACACTGGGCGTTCGCCTTGCAATCGGGGCACCTTATTTCGTGAACAAGCGCGGCATTGCGGGTTCCGAAATGCAGGGGAATCCGCCGTTCAGAGATGGAGTGACTGCTGCGTGGAAAAGGCGCGAGAGCGGCGATGGCAGCCAGGGCTCGTCAGAACGCAACAATGCACTGGCAATGATCGCCGCCCTCAAGGGCAATGGCGCTGGTGGTGCTTCGAGCCTGAACTCCAGCCAGCTGGCTGACTTGCAGCGTCAGATCGAAGTAGCTTCATCCAAGGCGGCGGAAGCGGAGGCCCGGAGCACCGAAGAGCTATTCCTTGGGGCACTAATGGCGGCTGGTTACGCACGCGAGCGGCACAACAAGATCGTCCAGCTCGAGGATTTCGTTGTCCGGGTACGAAATGAAGAACTGTCGTCAGTCGAAGCAGCCGACCTCAACGAAGTGGTCAAGCTGCTTCCCGACAATCGCCGGGAAAGGGCATCTACCCTGGCCTATTACTTCACCGCTGTAATTGCGCTGTCGCAACGATCCGAGGCCCAAGTTTCTGGTGCCGAGAAAGTTGTTCAGGCTAGGCTCGGTCGCGCCGGGCTAGACCGGCTAAAGAGCTTGCATCCGGTGTTCGTACAGCACATTGAGCAGGCAAGGCAGGGGGTTCCCAGTAACGAAAATCGTCAAGCTTGGTTTGTGGCGCTGCTGACAACGGGTGCCAACTGAGCACGCAGGGGGAGGACTGGTTGATGATACGGTCGCGGATGCCGGAATTGATGAAGAAGCCAGTACTGGCGACGGTTCTGGCCAGTCTTGTTCTGACAGCGACCATTATACCAGCGCCGATGACGGAATATTCCGCCACCGCTGCCAAGCGAGTTCGGGATAGGTTCAAGGACAATTGCTCGGTTCTGCGCAAGCCGTTCGAGCATATCAAGAACGAGCAACTCGGTCGGTCCGTTGTTGGCACGATCTTGGGCGGTCTTGCTGGTGCGCTCATAGGATCGCAAATCAAGAAAGAGCAGGTTGTTCGGGATCAAAATGGACAACCCATCGGAACCAAGCAAGGCAATTACGCGCTTGAAGGAGCGGTCGTAGGCGCGGTCGTCGGAGGACTTGGCGGATACCTTACCGGCATCGAGCAACACCGCGAGAATCAGGCGGAGCTCCAGAGGGCTCTCGATCGCCGCAACACCGAGCGCACCCAGTATGACGGTCTTAGCCAAAAATTGGCCGACCTGGGCAATTGCCGAAATCAGCAGATCTTTGATGTTCAGACCCAGTTCGATGCGCAGCAGTTAACGGTGGAGGTCGCCAGTTCCCGGCTGGACAAGATCCAGGACTGGATCGCCAAGGACGATTCGATAATCGACAAGGCTGCCGGGATGGATGCCGAGTCTGTCACGCGATATGCACAGGCGGTCGCCGTCGCAGATGGTGTTTCTGCGAAGGATGCCGAAGCGGGCGGGGTCGGAATGGTGGATCGTTATCGCGCGGACAGCAATCGCTACGAAGGAAGCGTCAACGTCAGCTATGACCCGAGCGGTTCGGCGTCACCTGCACCGGTGAGCAACACCGAAGCACCGACGACTTCCAGGGCGTTTGTGAAGGCAAGCCGCGGAGCCAATGTTCGCGAGACGCCCTCAACGCAGGGCAGGGTTATTGGCAGCCTGCCATTTCGGGCAGAGGTGCAGGTCTTGCCTGCGACTGTCGAGGGCTGGTCGCAGCTCACCTTTCAGGGTCATCCAGGTTATCTGGCCAATTCGCTCCTTTCGCTTGACCGTCCAGTCGCTCGGCCCGCGCCTCCACAAGCTGCACCCCCGCGACCCGAAATTGCACCCGGCAAGATAGTTGTTCGCCAGCGGACGGCCGCAGCGCCAACGCGGCAGCGTATGGTATCGAAGGCTATCGGCGACAATCAAACCCTCAAGGCTGTAGATATGGCGCGGCGAACATCCAGCCAGCTGCAGATGTTGCCAATCCGCAACCGAATTGCAGCTGCAAAGCAGGCGGCCCGATCATGAAAATTGCCAAACTTGCCGTTTTCAGCGCCCTGTTTCTCGCGGGCTGTGGCGGGGCATCGCAGACCGATATCGACGAGGCCCTCGTCAACGCTTGGTCGCGCGACAGCATTGCCATGTCGCAGTTGGCGGGCGTTGACTTGCCCGGGTCCGATCCCGGAGCGCTCCGGGGGCTTGCACGTTCGGCGCAGGCCGCTCAGGCGATTGCCTCGGGCTACGCCGGCGAAACGGCAGCCGGAGTTGCCGGGGCTGCCATCAACGGAGTTGCCCAGGTCGCCAGCGATTTCGGGGTCGAAGGTGCCTCGGAAGTCCGTGATTCGGTTGGTATAGCGACGGCAAGCGATTGGACGGTTCGAAACCTAGAGGTTCTGTCGCAGCGAGAATCCGGCAATGAACACGTGGCGCTGGTCCGCTATGACCTTAGCGCCACCATAAACGGGACTACGGCGACGCTGGCCAAAGACGTTACACACAAAATTCGTTTGATCGATGGGCAGAATGGCTGGGAAATTGAGCATCGGAATTAAGATTTTCCGATCAATCATTAAGAAACATAGCACCCGAATGGGCTTAAATTGCTGGCGCGGACCGACATTATTCCCCGAGACTCTACGCAACAAATCGAACGTCAGGTTTTAGCTGTCCCGGTCCGAATGCTGCCAGCCTAAAATCCACCAGTTGCAGACGTTCGCCCGCCGCAAAGAACGCTGATCTGAAACCCAAGCTCCACGCCCAGATCGCTCATGGCTGGCACCAGAAAGACCTCTCAGGGGCGATGTTGCTTGCTGGGGGAGGCTGGGGGAGCGGAAGCAGTCCAATGAGGCTGTTGAGGCGTCTCCCGGCCCAAGATGGCCGGGACCGCGCTGTCGTCTCCGCTGCGCTCCGACCGAGTCCCAAAGGGCCTCGGCCCTGCGGGCTTCCATCGACTGACGCACAAGCCAAGAACCAGCACCCGTGAGGGCGCGGGCGCTGGTGTCTGCCAACCGCCAATGTTCGATCACACACTACACCACCTTTCGCCAGTGTCCCTGCGTTGCACACCGGTTTCAAAGGTCAACGAGTTGCGTCGGGCAAGCTCTCGCTAGGCGAATGGGGGT
>JANOOW010000189.1:0-7800 GCA_031421555.1 Hyphomicrobiaceae bacterium
GTCCGTTTTGGGCGGTTGGCCGGTTTCTCGGGGCCGAGATCAAGTCGTTAATCGCTGATGAACCGGCGCGGCGCTCGCAGTGGGCGCAGCATCTCGCCGGCGTCGCGTTGATCGTGACGTGGCTGCACGCCGTTTGCGGCATGAGTTTGTGGCTCTATGCGGCAGCTTTTGTCATTCCTGGCACGGCCTTGATGCTGATCAGATCGTTCGCCGAGCACCGCGCCGATGCCGACGTCGTCCGCCGCAGCGCCATCATAGAAGACTTCGGCCCGCTGGCACTCTTATATCTGTTCAATAACCTGCACGCCGCTCATCATGCCCGGCCGCAGATCCCGTGGTACCAGTTGCCGGCGTTTTATCGTGCCAATCTCGCGCTGTTTGCTGGCGGGGATCGCGGACCGATCTATCGCGGCTATCGTGATGTGTTCCTACGGTTCTTGGTTCGGCCACACGATAAGCCAATCCATCCGCTCGGACGCATCCCGATAAAAGTCGCAGATCGAACCATCACGCAGGTCGCGGCATGAGCAATATTCTGACCCAGATTGCGGATTTGTACGAGGCCGAGACCGTCGCGTGCGACGGCATGCTGGCGCAAGCCGGCCATGAGTTGCGATCGCTTTCGATGACTGCACCGGTGCCAGAAAAGCCATCACGCCTGCCCGTGTCACGCGAATTGCCGGCAGCGATCAACACCGCACGCGATACTCCATTGGCGGGCCTGGCAACTGCTCTCGCCGCGCTAGAGCCGTCTTTACGTTGGCGGCAGAATCCCAACTACACGACCGCGACGATCGGCGACGCGTTCCTCCAGCGCTACGGTTACGTCGAACTTGCCGGCCGCAACTGCCCCTGGGCCAGCGAAACACTCGCGGTTGGTTTCCTGCTGCTCGGACCCGGTGCGCACTATCCGGTGCATCATCATCCGGCGCGCGAGGTCTATCACGTGATTTCCGGTACCGCGGATTGGTGGCGCGCGGATCGCGATTGGACGCCAGAATTACCGGGCGCTGCGATCCACCATGCGCCGCACGTGAAACACGCGACGCGCGCCGGTTCGTCACCTTTGCTCGCGCTCTATTGCTGGATGGGTGACATCGGCGTCGCAGCTAAACTCGATTAGACTTTCGAGCGAACCTCGACAGAGCGGCGATGCGCTTCAAGACCCTCGGCGCGTGCGAGCGTCATCGCGTGCGGCGCGAGACCGGCCAGCGCTTGCGGGGTCAGCTTGAGGATCGACGTGCGCTTCATGAAGTCGAGCGTGCCCAGCCCCGATGAGAACTTGGCGCTACGGGCGGTCGGCAACACATGATTGGAGCCTGACACGTAATCGCCGATGACTTCCGGCGTGTGGCTGCCGAGGAAAATCGCACCAGCATTGCGGATCCGCGCGGCCATCGCATCCGGATCGACGGTTGCAATCTCGAGATGTTCGGCAGCGATGCGATCGGCAAGCGCGGGCGCCTCATCGAGCGAGCGCAGCACGATCGTTGCGCCGAACACATTCCAGCTTTCGCCAGCGATATTCCCGCGCGGCAGACTAGCCAACTGACGTGCGACTGCTGCCTCAACGGCGGAAGCAAATGCGGCATCATCGGTCATCAGAATGGCTTGAGCCGCCGTGTCGTGCTCGGCCTGGGCCAGTAGGTCGGCTGCAATCCATTCGGGATCGTTGTGCCGGTCGGCGATGACGAGAACTTCCGACGGCCCAGCAATCGAATCGATGCCGACGGTGCCGAACACCTGCCGCTTGGCGGCTGCGACATAGGCGTTGCCGGGCCCGACGATCTTCACCACCGGAGCAATTGTATTGGTTCCGTAGGCGAGAGCCGCGATCGCCTGCGCGCCGCCGATCCGATAGATCTCCTCGACGCCGGCGATCCGCGCCGCCGCCAAAACCAGCGGATTGAGTTCGCCGCGCGGCGACGGCACCACCATGACGATGCGCGGCACGCCAGCGACTTTTGCCGGCACCGCATTCATCAGGACAGAACTTGGATAGGACGCGAGTCCGCCCGGCACATAAAGCCCAACGGATTCGACCGCTGTCCACCGCGTGCCAAGTTCCGCGCCGAGCGCGTCGACGTAGTGATCGTCCTTCGGCAGCTGGCGGCGATGATGCGATTCGATCCGGTCGCGCGCGAAGTTAAGCGAGGCCACGACATTCGCCGGGGATGCCGCGACTGCTTCATCGACCTCGGCAGCGCTCACGCGAAGTTTTGACGCATCGAGTTCCAGGTGGTCAAACTTTGCCGTTAGTGCGGCGAGCGCTTCATCGCCACGCGCACGAACATCTGCGATGATCTCGCGCACGGCGGTGTCGACGTCGACCGACGCCTCACGCTTGCGGGTCAGGAAGTCTGCAAAGCGGATCTCGAAATCGCCATCGCCCGTGCTCAGCCGATCGGCCATGTCTCTAATCCGATTTCGGCTTGCCGAGCGTGCCGCCAGTGCCATCATCGCTGTGTTGCGGCATTGCTTTGGCGGCCCACACGGCACCGAGGTCCTTGAGTTCGATCTCGAGGCATTCGACCTCCAGGCGGATTGCGGCACCGGCCGCGCATACGATCGTCACGATGCCTGCCGGTGTGGCGGTTTCGCTGAATTGCATGGCTAGGATGTTGATGGCCTGCCGCTTGTCCTTGAGATCAATGCCGGTCACCTTGGCCGACAGAACGCGTTCGAAGCGCAGAGCCGTTCGATGGCGCAGATATTGGTTACCATCGGACTGTTTCGAATTTGCCTTGGCCGCCGATGACCAATCGAACCGGTTGGCGATGGCAACGAACCGCTGCTCCTTCGGCAAATATGCCATGTCGCCGACCTGCAGGATCGCGTCCTGCATGTGCACCGATACTACGCCGAGATCCTCAGCATCTAGCGCAATGAGTTTCAATGTGTTGGGCATTGGCGTCTGCTCATTGGCCAAGAGAAATGAATACAGTCCACATAATGATGCGGGGCGGGCGATGCAATGCACCACCCGCCCCGCCGGTAGCTTCAGAGCGATATTTTAGAACGCCTTGCGGCCATCGCGACGATCAGCCGAACGCGCGGGACGCTGACCGCCTTCGGCCGGCCGGGTCGAACCACGCGTGCTATCGCGCGACTCTGGACGGCGGGACTTGTTTGCAGTTGTCCGGTGCGCTGCTTCCCGATCCGGACGGCCCAGAAAAGCAACGTTGCCAAGCTGGTTGTTCTCGCGGCCACGCTCGGTCGTGCGCGGACGTTCCGCGCGAGCTGGATGCTCGGCTGCGCGATCGGCATCGAGCGCTGGGCGCCAAGCTGGAGGTGCGTCACTTGTCGAGGCAGCAGCACGCGGTGCTGAACCCGTCGAAGCGCCGTCACGGCGGGCATCGGCACGATATCCGTTGCTGTTGCCGCTACGTTCGCCGCTGCGGAAACCGCCGCCGCCATTGCCGCCACGGCCGCCACCGCCACTGCGGCCGCTACGATCACCGCCGCCATTCGACGGACGGCCGCCGGAGCGGCGCGGATCGCGATAGTCACCTGAGTCGTCCGAACGGCTCGACGCGGCATCGGCCGCCAGCGTGGCGTCATTGCGGCGATCGGTCGATTGGATGATCTGGCGGGTCAGCTTCTCGATGTCCTTCAACAGGCTACGTTCGTCGCCGGCACAGAACGAAATCGCGATGCCTTCCGCACCTGCACGTGCCGTACGGCCAATGCGGTGAACGTAGGCTTCGGGCACGTTCGGCAATTCGAAGTTGACGACGTGCGTCACGAGATCGATGTCGATACCGCGCGCCGCGATGTCGGTCGCGATCAGGGCGCGGATCTTCGAGGCCTTGAACGCTGCGAGCGCTTCTTCACGCTGACGCTGGCTCTTGTTGCCATGGATCGCGGCAACCCGAATACCGGCCCGCTCCAGATGCTGGGCAACCTTGTCGGCGCCGCGCTTGGTGCGAGTGAATACGAGCGTCCGCGACATCGCCGGATCGGCCAACATCTCGGTGAGGAGTGCGCGCTTCTTGCCAGCTTCGATGTGGATCACCTGCTGAGCAACGCGCTCTGCGGTCGTAGCGACCTGGGCCACCGAGACCTTGGCTGGGTCCTGCAGGAGTTCGTCAGCCAGACGGCCGATTTCCTTCGGCATGGTGGCCGAGAAAAACAGGTTCTGACGGCGTGCCGCCAGCTTCTGCACGATGCGGCGGATCGGCACGACGAAACCGAGATCGAGCATCTGGTCAGCTTCGTCGAGCACGAAAATTTCCGTGCCTTCGAGCTGAACGTTACGCTCCATCATATGATCGATGAGACGGCCCGGCGTTGCGACGAGAACATCGACGCCCTGCGCCATCGCCTGGATCTGCGGACGATGCGCCACGCCACCGAACACGACGGCAACCTTGATGCCGAGATGACGGCCGTAGGTGCGGAAGCTTTCGGCGATCTGCGAGGCGAGCTCACGCGTCGGCGACAGGATGAGGCAGCGGCAGCCCTTGCGCAACGGAGCGCGCGGGTTGGCGGCCAAACGATGCATGATCGGCAGCGCGAATGCGGCCGTTTTGCCGGTGCCGGTCTGCGCGATGCCGAGCAAATCGCGGCCTTCCATGACGAAAGGAATGGCCTGGGCTTGGATCGGGGTTGGGATGGTGTAGCCTTCGCCTTCGAGGGCCTTGAGGAGAGCTGGGTTGAGTTTAAGGTCGGTAAAAGAGGTCAATTGCGGTACTTTCTTTGTCCGCGCATCAGCCGGCCCGACGCACATGCGCCGTGGGTCCGGCAGGCCCGTGGGCCGACGCGGTTCTGCTGGGTGACACCCCGCGTGGCCTGGGAGTCGGGTTTGGGTGGATCAAAAGGCGCTCAACAGGAAACTGCGCGTATGCGGCTTAGGCCAACGGTGCGGCCGAAACTTGATGCGCAATCTTTCACGCGGCTGGAGCGCCGGAAATCACTGATCGTGTCAGCGACGGGTAGCACATCTCATGCTGCAGCGCACAAGTCAAGGGGGTGGCAGATTATCTCGTACTAACTCTCGAATCTTGCGACAAATGGGGCAGCGGCTGGTGATTGGAGCAAGGCTATGACTGATGTGCCATCTGAACTAATGCTTCGCGGATCTCGCGTTGCCACGGACGAAGCTGGCAATATTTGCCTCAACGATTTGTGGAAGTTGGCGGGAGAGCCAGAGAACCGGAGATCACGAGATTGGTATCCAAGCAAGCGTGCAAAGGCGCTCGATGAAGCGTTGCGGCAGCGAATTGGGGAAATTTCCCCCAATTCAAGAAAAATTGAAGCCAATTCAACATATTATACCGTAGGGCGGGGAGTGAAATCGCGCACGTTTGCTCACCCCGTCCTAGCGCTTGACTATGCTGAATACTTGAACGCTGACTTAGCAGTTGAGGTTCGCGAGACTTTCCTTCGCTACAAGGCGAACGATGTGACTCTTGCGTTGGAAATCGTCGAGGGGATGACGGAGCAGGCTGAATACGATGATCTTCGCGTGAAGTTGCGGCGACTCGTAAAGGATCACAATATCATGTCAGCTGGGGTCGCTAAAGACGCTGGTGTTAAGAATTTCGAGGCATACAACGGAGCCGGTTTAAGCGGGCTTTATGGCGGCCTCAACAAAGCCGAGCTGTTGAAGCACAAGGGCCTTCCAGGTGACGCCGATCGGCTCGGACACGCCAATCACGAAGAGCTTGCCGCAAACTATTTCAAGGCGACCCAAGCCATTGCAAAGCTGAAGCGAGACAAGATCAAAGGGCAATCTGCCGCAAATCAAGCTCATAACGAGGTGGGGAAAGCCGTTCGTCAGACGATTGCCAGTCTTGGCGGGACAATGCCAGAAGACGAGCCCGCTCTCGAGCATATCAGAGAGGCGGAAAAACGCCTCAAGGCTGCTCAACCGAAGCGGCCAAACATTTTGCCGGAAATCGGTCCAGATAAGAGTAAGGGGGCAATACCACCGTCCCAGTCCATAGAGAAAAATACTAAGACGACAGACAAGCCGACCAAATAGGCAGTTTATTCGAGTCGATTGGTTCCCAACCGGATCACGCGAATCCCCCCCCCATCACCCCTTCTCCGCCTCCGCCTTCTTCCCCTTCACCAGCGCCTTCCGCTTCGACAAGTTCGCGCGCAGTTGCTCGGCAAGGCGCGCCTCGCGGGTCTTTGCGCGCTCGGGTTTGCCTTTTTTGTCGTCTGCCACGGTGGACCTTTGCGATCATTATTGGCGGCGATCTTATCATGCCTAGTTGATCACAGGCCAAGCAAATGGCTTGCGGATCGTGGCCCCTTGTGGCAGTTGCTTGGCTCAAGCTGCAGTAGCTCAGTGGTAGAGCACTTCATTGGTAATGAAGAGGCCGGGGGTTCAATCCCCCCCTGCAGCACCATCTCAAAATTCCTTGCTCTTGACACCGCCGTTTGCAGCGCCCGCTGAAGGCGGCGCGGGGCGCAGCTTGCCATGAGCAGATAGTCGTTGCCAGGCGTTGTTCGCCGGCGCGCGACCTTGCTATGATGGCCACCGAAGCCTGAGCAAGCCGACCGGAGCAGACGCAATGAAATTCATGATGTTCGAAACGGGCAAGGGTCCAGCGCTCGGCTTGGTCGAGGGCGAAACCGTGATCAATCTCGGCGCGCTCGATGCTCAGCTGCCGAAAGACATGCTGGCACTGATCGCGGCGGGACCATCTGCGCTCACGGCCGTTAAAACCGCTGCCGGCAAGGCGCCCGCCTCGGCGAAGCATCCGCTCGCCAGCGTAAAACCTGCACTGCCGATCGCGCATCCACCGAAGTTCATCTGCGTCGGCCTCAACTATCTCGCGCACGCGAAGGAGGGCGGGCACGCGACGCCGACCTATCCGTCGTTCTTTGCGCGCTACGACCGTTCGCTGGTCGCGGCTGGCCAGCCGGTGATCCGGCCCAAGGTCTCGAACCAGCTGGACTATGAGTGCGAACTCACCATCGTCATCGGCAAGGGTGGCCGCAATATCCCGGAGGCATCCGCCCTCGACCACGTGTTTGGATACACGCTGTTCAACGACGTCTCGGTGCGCGATTTTCAGCGCAAGACGACGCAATGGCTGGCGGGCAAGAACTTCGACAGCACCGGTCCGCTCGGTCCGGTCGTCGTCACCGCCGATGAGTTGCCGCCCGGCGCTTCGGGCCTCAACATCATGACGCGCGTCAACGGCGAGACGATGCAGTCGTCGAACACCAGCGACATGATCTTCTCCACGGCCCGGTGCATCGCGCTGCTGTCCGAATTCATGACGCTCGAGCCCGGCGATCTGATCGCCACCGGAACGCCTTCGGGCGTCGCCCATGCGCGCAAGCCGCCAGCCTGGATGAAAGCCGGCGATGTCGTCGAAGTGGAGGTCGAGCGCATCGGCATCCTGAAGAATCCGATCGTCGACGAAGCCTAGGCCGAGTTGCCGATGATCGTTTCACTGTTTCGAGTGGCAGCCTTCGCCAGCATTGCCTTCTGGCTGATGCTGGCGCAGCCGATCGTGGCGCAATCGCCTGACACCGCCTTGCGTGGTCACGGCGGCCCGATCCGTGCAATGGCCGTACTGCCCGATGGCCGCTTGGCTTCCGCCGGCTTCGACGGTGCGATCATCATTTGGGACATGAATGCGGGTCGTGCCGATCGCGTGCTGCGTTTCCACGACACGGCGGTGAACGTGTTGATTGCGCGGCCGGATGGCTGCCTCGTCTCCGGCGGCGAGGACGCGAAGATCGCCGTTTGGTGCGGGACCGAAGCAAAACCGGCTCAAGTGCTGAGCGGTCACGAAGGGCCGGTCCCGGCATTGGCCGTTGCCCCGGACGGCAAAC
>JANOOW010000190.1:0-2799 GCA_031421555.1 Hyphomicrobiaceae bacterium
CACGGCGCATAGCAGCCTCGGCCAGACTGGAAGCGAACAATGCCGCCGGTAACATGGCGGCGGTCACAAAAAGTAAAAGCAGGGCAGCCCGCGGGGCAACCCTGCTCGATATGGTCGAACGATCGCGGTTTTTCATCCGCGATAGATTAAGCGAACTAGTGCTGCGATGGCAAGTTCGACGGCAAGCCATCAGGACGCATCTCGGCAGCCATGCAGCCCTTGGAACCGTGGCCCCAACGCACCTGGACGATTTGGCCAGGACGCAGTTCGGTGAAGCCGAAGCGGCGCAGCGTCTCCATGTGCACGAACACGTCGGGCGTACCCTCGCCACGCGTCAGGAAGCCAAACCCGCGCACTCTGTTGAACCACTTGACCATCGATCGTTCCCAATCGCTCTCCGGCTGCACGACGACGTGTGTGCGCTGCGGCAATTGAGACGGGTGGATGGCTGTGCTATCGTCGAGGCTGAGAATGCGGAATGCCTGTAATCCCTTCGGTCGCTTCAGTACCTGGCAGTGCACCCGGGCACCTTCGTATGCGGTCTGATGACCGCCCGCCCGGAGGCAAGTCACGTGGAGCAGGACATCCGGCAGGCCATTATCCGGCACTATGAAGCCGTACCCCTTGGAAGCGTCGAACCATTTGATCGCCCCAGCGATCTCGAACACTTCAAGGCTCTCTGCGTTCTGCGCGCCGCCCACCTCGGCGATCAGCGTTGGATCAACGCCGGTCAGATCGTTCAATTTATTCACCTCCATGCGGAGTACCCCCTACATCGCTTTACTGCTGCGTCCACGTCAACTCGTGGTCTTCGTGCAACGGTGAGCTTCCGAGTTTGCCCTCTACAGAAACTCCCGCCGTCGAAGTGGTCCTAAGATGCAGGCAATGGTTAACCGGCGCCACTGCTTTTTTCGCCAACTGGTCGCGAAGCGCGCGCCGAAATTGTAATAAATCTGAGAACTGATTGTTGTAATGCACTCATTTTCAACAGGAAAACAGTATTCAACTAAATGGGTTTAACAGGTGGTCGCTTTGTCGTGGATTAGTCGCATGAAGCGATGTTCACACGAACAGTAATCATCGTTCTTGCAAAAAAATGGCCTCAGTGATTCGCCCGAATCGACAGGGATGATCCGTCGACGGATCGAGCGATGCCTGCGTGGCAGACGCGTCACTTATGCACTGCTTGTTCCGACGAGGCACGACAGTTTGACGCACCTTTGTGCATCGCACAAGACGGACTATTCAGCCAGCTGAGGTAAATCAACCGGCACTGATTGCGCTTGTCGTGCGGTCGTCGCACGGGTATCACCCAACCAAGAGGCGTGTTCGAGGAAACCCGGAGGCAAAATGCGTTATCTCCACACCATGGTACGGATCGCAAACGTCGATCAGAGCCTCGACTTCTACTGCGCCAAGATGGGCATGGTGGAAACGCGGCGCTACGAGAGCGAAGCAGGACGCTTCACCAACATCTTCCTGGCCGCACCCGAGGACAAGGCGCGCGGCATCGCCGAGAAGGCGCCGTTGCTCGAGCTCACATACAACTGGGATCCCGAAGTTTACACCGGCGGCCGCAATTTTGGGCATCTGGCGTTCGAGACCGACGACATCTATGCCCTGTGTGACAGCCTGATGAAGGCTGGCGTCACGATCAACCGTCCACCGCGCGATGGCCGCATGGCGTTCGTGCGCTCGCCGGATAACGTCTCGATCGAACTACTGCAGAAGGGCGAGGCGAAGCCTAAGGCCGAGCCGTGGGCATCGATGCCGAATACCGGCGTCTGGTGACGGTAGCGAGTAAACGACATGACAACGCCTTCCCATCCCGCGCCGCCTCCGCCCGCAAGTACCGGCCAGATTACCGGTCACGACGTGGCGGCGGCGACGGCTGCGGGTGCTGCGACGAAGCTGGGCTGGCGTCTCCGCAAGGATAGTGTCGTATCGGGCGCTGCCGCCGGGACTGGCGAAGCTAGTCGCCCCAACAGCGATCGTGCGCAGTTCATGACCGCGCTCGCAGTCGTAGCGGTGATGGTTGGCATGCTCGCTCTGATGATCGTCGCAGGGCGGTGAGAAAGTCCCATTCTGCCGTTGTCATTGGTGCCGGGCCCGCGGGATTGATGGCGGCCGAGCGGTTGCTCGCTGCAGGGCTAGCCGTCGACATCTACGATCGTATGCCCTCGGCCGGCCGCAAGTTCCTGATGGCTGGCCGTGGCGGCCTAAATCTCACGCATGCGGAAGAGCTCGAACGCTTCCTGACGCGCTACGGCGATGCGGCTGCAACGCTGAAGCCGGTGATAGAGGCGTTTTCGCCGGATGCGCTGCGCGCCTGGGCCGATGACTTGGGACAGGAAACTTTCGTTGGCACCAGCGGCCGGGTGTTTCCTAAGCCGCTGAAGGCCTCGCCTCTGTTGCGAGCCTGGCTTGCGCGACTGACCGGGGCTGGTTTGCAGATCCACACCCGCCATCGGTGGACCGGATGGGATGAGCACGGTGCTCTCACCTTTGAAAGTCCGCAGTGGCAGTCGGTGACCGTCGTTCCGGATGTAACGATATTGGCGCTCGGCGGTGCAAGCTGGCCGCGCTTGGGCTCCGATGGCGCATGGGCGCCGATGTTGAGCGGTACTGGCGCAGCTCTGTCCCCTTTCGCTGCCGCCAACGCCGGTGTGACGATTGCGTGGTCGGAAATTTTCCGTGGCCGCTTCGAGGGCGAGCCGGTCAAGCGGCTGACCGTCACCTGCGATGGCGAGACGGAAACCGGTGAAGCCGTGGTCACCCGCACTGGACTAGAAGGCGGCG
>JANOOW010000191.1:0-2361 GCA_031421555.1 Hyphomicrobiaceae bacterium
GACATCGATCAATGTCAACGCCAGCGGCACCAGCAGGCTTTCGCCGGGCTTCAACTCGACCGCCACCGCTTCGAGCGGCAAGCCCGGCTGAGCGTCGGGCGCCTCAGCCAGGCGCAATATCGGTGTCACGCGCTGCGTGCCGAGCAAGGCATCTAGCTTCACCGCCTTGGTGGAGACGTTGCGGACGATCGACATTGTGACGGCGATGGCCCGCTGGTTGAAAGTGAATTTCCAGCAGCAAAGCGCTGATCCCTCAGCGCAACCCTCATCGATCGTGCCGCTTAGTGTCAGGAAATCGGCAGGCATGCTTTCACGAGTCACGTGACCGAGAAATTCGAGGTACCCATGTCTGGCCTTCGTAACTCCTTCGGTATGCGTGCGGCGCGATTGTTTGGCGATGTAGGCGTTGAGTTCGCGCAGACGCCCGGCATAGGCTTCGAGATCAGCTTTGCTCATGCCCCTCCACAATGTCACCTCGAACGGCACGTCACGCGCGGCATTTTTCTTGACGAATCCCCGTGTCATTGTGCCGTCGGGCGCCCCGCGCGGCACCACGGCCTCCTCAATCAATCCTTCGCCGTTGATGGCGTAGTTCATCTTGAAACCGGCAAGCCAGTCGGGTTTCGCCATGATAGCTTGCACCTCGGCAAGAGCCGGATAATCGACATTAGTCTCAATGTTGTGATCGGCGTGTACCGATTTGATCGACCTGAGCTGCTTTTTCGCGGCGGCTTTAGCAGCGGGATCGAGCACATCGGGCTGATCGTATTTCCCGGCAACGCGGTTGTTCGATGCGTCGTCGCCTATCGGCGTCGTCTTCGGCGCTGTCAGGTTCAATTCGAAATCACGGCCGTAGGTGAAGGTTTGGCCGAACCGGTTGCTCAAGTCGCGGAGTTCCTTCCAAACCGCGTTCTGGACAATTCGCGGCGTACCAAACGTCGCTTGCAAGCTGCCCAACGGCGCGTTGGAAAGCAGCAAGCTGGCCGCCGGCTCCACTAGCCGGTGGAATTCGACTTGCAGGGATGGCTGCGGCTCGTTGCCAACCTTGCACAGGTATTGTTTCAGGCGAACGCCGGTTTCGTTGGACGGCGCAGCGCGCGTGTCTTCCAGGCACTGCGCCCGGGCTACGGTGCCGGTCATGGCGATCGCGCTAAGGGCGATGACCCACCGGTTCAAGCTCTTCGACATCGCTAGCTCCTACAGTTTTAATCTTCGGTTGATGCCCTACCGCAATCCCGGAACATGGCGCCGGAGCCACTCGGCGAACGCCGATACGCGTGTGTAGACCCCATACGAAGCTGAGCCCGGCGCACACGGCGACGGTCCCCAGCTTACAAGGCCAACCTGCAGGGGGCACAGCTTGTCATCGAGCACAACGAGAGGACCGCCGCTGTCTCCATTGCATGAGTCCTTACCTTTCGGCTGCGCGAAGCCGGCGCAATACTGGCCGGGTCCGAGCGCCATGCCAGGCCACGCCTTTGTACAGGCTTCGACCCCGACCAACGGCAATGCGACCTCAAGCAGTTCAGGCGTGCTGGCAAGATACTTTTCGCCGCTTGCCCGCGTGAACGGCCGCATGTCGCCAGCCGATGGATCGGTGGCGCCGAAACCGGCGACCATTACCAGTCGATCTGGCGGCATAGGAATGGCAGGATCGGTCGCAGCCGTCAGCGACAGTGGCATGAGTTCGCCGTGCCACGGGCTCGCGAGTTTCACCAGTGCGATGTCGTGGCCAAAGCGCTGCGCGACCTGCGATGCGGCGGTGGGATCGTTGCGGCCGAGGGCGGCCTTCCGCGCGCTGGCATATACCTCATGTTGCAGCCAGCGATCGATCTGAAAGACGTTCGCAGGCGTCACATCATCGAGTAGGCCGACGCCGAGCAGCACCTCGATCCTCACGCGCGAGAAATCGTCGGCTTCCGAGACGAAGCCTTTCCAGACGGCCGCAAGGTCGTCGAAGCAGTGCGCTGCCGTCATGATCCAGTCGGGTTTGATGGCCACGCCGCCGCAAAACTGGACGCTCGTCGGCCGGTCCATATGCGACAGGCGGAAGGCCGCAAATCCTGGCCAGTTTTTGAGATCGGCCACGTGCCCGCCAATAACGCGACGACTGAGACGGCAGCCATTAGCATTGGCCGTGTCGGCGAGGAAGATAACAGCCACGATCGCCGCCAATACCGGGGTGGCGACCCGTCCGAGGTTGCTTAGGCGAGTGAACAACCCTGCCGTAATGGCCCGTTGTGATCGCATCGCAGCCTCCCCGCCGCCACACCGCATCACCGATTTCCGGACTTATGCCTGCAATCTGGACTGCCCGTACAGCAAAACGATCGCGCGTTCTGCGGAGGAACTCGCCGCGCG
>JANOOW010000192.1:0-1600 GCA_031421555.1 Hyphomicrobiaceae bacterium
AGGTTGCGGGCTGGTTCGCGCCTAGGGTATGAGAGATTGACGACTACATTCCGGCGCCACCGCCGGACGAGCGAGGCCTGCATGAACGTCGATGAAGCAACGGTGCGGCGGATTGCGCGGCTGGCCCGGATCAAGGTCACCCCGGACGAGGCCAAGGGTCTCGAAAAGGAACTGACCGGCATTCTCGATTGGGTCAAGATGCTCGACGAGGTCGACACCACCAATGTCGAGCCGATGACCCGCGTTGTGCCGATCGAGTTGCGCCTGCGCGAAGACAAGATCACCGATGGCGAGATCGCGGATCAGGTGACAAGGAACGCACCGAAGGTAGAGGACCACTTTTTTGTCGTACCGAAAGTCGTCGAATGAGCGATGCGCAGAACCCGCCTTTCAAGATTCCGATGATCCATATCGAGATCGAGGACCCGCGCCAGCCCGAAGTCGCGGCGCTGATCACCGCCCTCGACGAATACTCGAAATCGCTCTACCCGCCCGGGAGCAATCATCTGCTTGATATCGAGGCGTTGGCGAAACCGGACGTCGTGTTTTTCGTCGCCCGCCAAGACGCCTTGGCGATCGGATGTGGCGCGTTTAGGCTGCTCGATAAGCGGCACGGCGAGATCAAGCGCATGTATGTGCCGCACGAAGCCCGTGGCCGGGGACTGGGGCGGGCGATTCTCGAAACCATCGAGACCGAGGCGAAACGCCGTGGTGTGCGGAGGCTTTCGCTGGAAACCGGAGTTCGCAACAGCGAGGCGTTGATCCTCTATCGCCGGGCCGGATACGAGGATTGCCACGCCTTCGGACCTTACAAGCCCGATCCGCTCAGCCTATTCATGACCAAAGAGTTAGATTGATCCATGGCCAAGACCGAATTGACCAAGCTGACGCTTGCCGAAGCGCGCGATGGTTTGCGCAAGAAAGACTTCACCTCGGTCGAATTGACCCGCGCTTTCAACGCCGCGATCGAGGCCGGTAACACCGCGCTCAACGCCTACGTGCTAGCGACGCCGGATCACGCATTGCGACAGGCCAAGGCCAGCGACGAGCGCATCGCCGCGGGAAAAGCCGGCGCGCTTGAAGGTCTGCCTCTTGGCATCAAAGACCTCTACTGCACCAAGGGCGTGCGGACGACCGCGTGTTCGAGCATCCTCGGCGATTTCACGCCGACCTACGAGTCGACGGTGACGCAGAACCTGTGGGATGCCGGCGCCGTCATGCTGGGCAAGCTCAACAACGACGAGTTCGCGATGGGCTCATCGAACGAGACCAGCTGCTTTGGGCCTGTCGTTAATCCCTGGCGGCGCAAGTCGAAAAGCGGTGCGGTTTCGAACGACAAGCTGGTGCCGGGCGGTTCGTCGGGCGGCTCGTCGGCGGCGGTCGCGGCGGACTTGTGTCTTGCGGCAACCGCAACCGACACCGGCTGATCGATCCGCCAGCCGGCGGCTTTGACCGGTACGGTCGGCATCAAGCCGACCTATGGCCGCTGCTCGCGCTGGGGCATTGTCGCCTTCGCTTCGTCACTCGACCAAGCAGGCCCGATTGCTCGCGACGTGCGTGATGCGGCAATTATGCTGAAAAGCATGGCCTCGGTTGATGC
>JANOOW010000193.1:0-2106 GCA_031421555.1 Hyphomicrobiaceae bacterium
GATCTTTTTCAAGGGTAAGCGCATCGATGGTCTTCCTGCGCACGAAATCGCTGCCCACGGTGTAAGGCGTACCTTTCAGAATGGCGGGCTTGCGCCCACTTTGACGGTGCTGGAGAATGTACTCTGCGGGCTCCACCGGCAGATCCCGGCTCACCCATTATCAATTGCGCTAGGTCTCCCGGCGGCGCGTAGGGCCGAGCGCGCAGCTTTGGAAAAGGCAAGGGAACTGCTCGATCGGCTAGGCATTCGCCATCTTGAAGACGAACTAGCGGCCAACCTCTCGGGCGGACAGCAAAGGATGGTTGAGATCCTGCGCTCGATTGCCGCTGAAGCACCTCTGTTGTTACTCGATGAACCTGCGGTCGGTCTCGCGCCTCCGGTTCGTGCCGAACTAGGTAAGATCATCCGTGACCTCGCCCGTGCGCGCGGCATTGGCATATTGCTGATAGAGCACGCCATCGAACTCGTGATGCAAGTGTCCGATCGTATTGCCGTCCTGAATTACGGCGAAAAAATCGCGGAGGGTTCGCCGGGGGAAATACGATCCAATCAATTGGTGTTGGAGGCCTATCTCGGTCATGGCTGACGACGCATTACTCCGAGCTGAAGGGCTCTTCGCCGGCTATCCGGGCAAGAGGATACTGCACGGCGTCGACATCACCGTCCACAGAGGTGAGGTTGTCGCGCTCCTAGGGGCTAATGGTAGCGGCAAGTCGACGGCCATAAATGCTATCAGCGGCTTCGTGAGCGTCACAGCAGGTCGTATAGTGCTGGCGGGCGAAAACATCGCGCAGCTCCCCGCGCACAAAATCTTTCGATTGGGCGTAGCACAGGTGAGCCAGGCTCGCGACCTGTTCCCGGACATGACTGTGGAGGAGAATCTCCGGCTGGGAGCAAGTCGCCGCAACGTAGAGCCAGCTGCAATGCTGGCCAGGATTCTTGATCAATTTCCGCGACTGAAAGAGCGCGTCGGCCAGCGCGTCCGGACCATGTCCGGTGGCGAACAGCAGATGGTGGCTGTCGGCAGAGCACTCATGTCCGATCCCCGCCTACTCCTGCTGGACGAGCCATCGGGTGGCCTCGCGCCGAAATTCGTCGAAGAGATCGGCGATTTTCTGCTGCGGATGAAAGCGGCCGGGATGACAATCCTTATCGTCGAGCAGAACATAAAACTTGCCTTGAAGGTTGCTGATCGATTCCTCGTTCTCAAGGCAGGATTAGTCGCCGAGCGAAGTGATCTCTCCAGTACCGTTTCTGCAGAAACAATCGCCAGGGACATCTATCTCTGAGTAATGGCAAGAACTGCCTACAAGGCAGAAGGGAAAACATGTTGACATCGGAAAGCCCAATCGTCCTTTCGAATGCGGCCATCGTGAACGTCGAAACCGGCGAATTCGATGAGGCTCGCCACTTGTTGATTGCCGATGGCATCATCAAGGAGATGTCAGCGAAACCGCTCACCTCATCGATCGCTCAGCGGATCGACCTTGAGGGGAAGACGCTCCTGCCGGGGCTGATCGACTGTCACGTCCACGTCGTCGCTGGCATTGCAAGCCTAAATGGCAGTGCTGTCTTTCCCGATTCTCTCGTCGCTGCGCGCGCAGCGCGTACCATGCACGGCATGCTGATGCGGGGCTTCACCACTGTTAGAGACGTCGGTGGAGCCGACCATGGCCTCGTCACGGCAATCGAGGAGGGCTCGATGCTTGGCCCCCGGCTCGTCATTTGCGGCAAGGCGCTTTCGCAGACAGGCGGGCACGGGGACTTTCGTGGCCGCTTCGACGATCGCAGGGTTGGAAGTCAGGAAAAGCGGCTGGGCTCCGTCGGCCGGATCGCCGACGGCGTGCGTCAGATCAGGCTCGCTGCTCGCGAACAGATCAAGGGCGGCGCCCAGTTCATCAAGATCATGGCAAACGGTGGGATCGCCTCGCCGACCGACCCGATCCATTTCCTCGGCTTCTCGACTGCAGAACTCAAAGCCGTTGTCGAAGAGGCGCGTATGGCGGGCACTTACGTTGCCGGCCACCTTTACACCGATGCAGCCATCCGGCGCTTCATAGAATGTGGTGGGCACTCGGTAGAGCACGGCAATCTCGTCACGTTCGA
>JANOOW010000194.1:0-1770 GCA_031421555.1 Hyphomicrobiaceae bacterium
TGTTGAGCACGAAGCGGCCACGCGAGGTGGCGCGAATGCGATCTTCGCCGGGCAGGTATTCGAGCATTTCGAGATCGATCAGGCGGTTGATCGCGGCATTACCCGGGCGGATGCCGCCGATGCGCGTCAGCCGGGCAAGATCAAGCCCTTCGGTCAGGCGCAGACCCATCAGCAGCATTTCGTCGGCCTGTTCGTCGCGCGCGAGGGCGGTGTCTTCGACGACGCCGTGATTGTCACGCTCGACGCGTTCGAGCCAGCGTTCCGGCGCGCGTTCGGCAACCGTTGCACGACGTGCGCCGTCGACGAGAATGCGGCCGTGCGCGCCGGGTCCGATGCCGGCATATTCGCCGTAGCGCCAGTACAGCACGTTGTGACGGCTCTCCTGACCAGGCTTTGCGTGGTTCGATATTTCGTACGCCGGCAACCCAGCTTCGGCGGTCATCGCTTGCGTCGCGGCGAACAACTCGTCTGCCAATTCGGGTTCGGGCGTAATCAGTTTGCCGGCCTGATGCAGCTTTTCGAACGGCGTGCCGGGTTCGATCGTAAGTTGATACAGTGAGAGATGATCGCCCGCAATTTCCAAGGCCTCGCGCAGTTCGGCGCACCATTGGCCGACACCTTGACCGGGGCGGGCGTAGATCAGATCGAAGGTGAATCGATCGAATGTGCCGCGCGCAATGTCGATCGCTTTCCTGGCTTCGGCGACCGAATGCAGGCGGCCGAGCGCCTTCAAGTCGGCGTCGTTCAGCGCCTGCACGCCAAGCGATACGCGGTTGATGCCGGCATCGCGGTAGCCGCGAAACCGCTCCGCTTCGACGCTCGACGGATTGGCTTCGAGCGTGATCTCGGCATTGCGATCAATGTGCCAGTTGCGGCCAATTTCATCGAGGATGCCAGCGACCGTTGCGGGCGCCATCAGCGAGGGCGTGCCGCCGCCGAAGAAGATGCTGGACACGTTGCGCGGGCCGGTGCGTTCGCGCGTGGCGTGGATTTCGCGCCGGAACGCTGCGAGGTAGCGGTCCTGATCGATGCCGCCGGTGCGCACGTGGCTGTTGAAGTCGCAGTATGGGCACTTCGAGGCGCAGAACGGCCAGTGGATGTAGACGCCGAAGCCAACGTCGTCCGCCTTGGCCTCAACGCTTGAGGTAAGCATCGACGAACTTGGCGAACGCAATGGCCCGATGGCTAATGGCATGTTTGGCGTCAGACTCCATCTCGCCGAAGGTTTGATCGTAGCCATCGGCGAGGAACATCGGATCGTACCCGAAACCGAGCGATCCACGTGAAGGCCATACCAGATGGCCGTGAATTTTGCCTTCGAAAATTTGCAGGGAGTGGCCGGGGATCGCTATGCACAACGCGCAAACGAAGTTGGCTTTCGGCCCGGCTCCGGTCCAGCCGCCGTGTTTGGTGACCTCATCGGCGACCTTTTTCATGGCGACCGCGAAGTCTTTCGACGGTCCCGCCCAACGCGCCGAATAGATGCCGGGATCGCCACCAAGGCATGCGACTTCAAGCCCCGAGTCATCCGACAGGGACGGCAACCCCGAGGCGATGGCCGCCGCAACCGCCTTGAGCCGCGCGTTGCCAGCGAACGTGGTCTCGGTTTCCTCCGGTTCCGGCAGGCCCAGTTCGCCGGCCGACACCGCATCTAGCCCGAACGGGCGGACGAGATCGTTGATCTCGGCCACCTTGCCGGGATTGTGGGTGGCGACGACGAGACGGGTGCCAGCGGCGAGCTTCATTCAGGCGACCGTCAACTGCTGCAGC
>JANOOW010000195.1:0-1640 GCA_031421555.1 Hyphomicrobiaceae bacterium
GCCAGATATTGCAATGCCCGGCCTGACTGACGAGGCACCAGACGGACCCTTCGCCAGCGGGCTAATCTCTCAGTAGTGTGCGTTTAATTCCTCGATGTTGCAGATCTCGGTCGTTGTGACCCCCGGGAGAATCGTCGCAACGCGCGAAGATCACAATTTGCTCAAGACGAGGAGGGCGGCCACTTGATCTTTTGGAATACTCCTGGAACGACCTTGAGATAGCGGTCACCGGCAGCCAAATTCAACGGTTCCAGGACACTGCCTTCATTTCGTCTAGTAGCAAACCCGCAGGCACTTTCAGCCCCTTCGCTATTCGATCGAGGATCACCACAGTCGGGTTCCGCACGCCACGCTCGATGCCACTGATGTAAGTCCGGTGTAGGCCGCAGTGATCGGCAAAGCTCTCCTGTGAGAAGCCTTGCTCTTCCCTCAGCTTCCTTAAATTGAGACCGACCCGTCGGCGTACGTCCATGCCCGAAGGGAACGACGCCTATGACAATCGATCTACAGACGATGAGTCTCATTTTACTGGACTTCCCTGGTGTAGCAAGCGAATGGTCCGACCCGTCATTAAGCCGATGAGTCTCACGAATGCAGTCTATCCGCCCGACCCAGATCAGATACATCAAGCTCGGTGCTGGTGGCACATTCGCCCGAGCCAGCCTCGAACGGGGCGAGATCCAGTTCGGGTACAATGAAGTGCCCCATAACCTCTGCGCGGCGGGCGACTGGAACAGTGTTCTCGCCCTTCTGCAGACCGTGCGGCGCTCGACCGGAAAAGCGCGAGATTCGATGCGCGAGGTGAAAGACTTCTACACGCTCGGCAGCGACTGCCTTTGGATCACCTTCGCCGACGGTTTCCTGTGGTGGGCTTTCGCCTGGCCCGAAGTAACGATGCTAGAGCGCACCGAGGGACCTTACGCCTCCCGGACCCGTAAGACGATCGACGGCTGGCGCAACACGAACATCCGCGGCGAGCCGCTGCGCGCATCCGACCTGACGACGCGACTGACGCAGGTGGCGAACTACCGCGGCACGATCTGCGCTGTGCGCGCCGGCGACTATCTGCTGCGCCGCATCAATGGCGAAGAAGAGCCGGTCCTGCAGGCGGCCACAGCCGCGCGCAGCGCCATGATTGTTTCGGCCAGGGCGATGATCGCTGAGCTGCACTGGGCTGATTTCGAGGTCATGGTCGACCTCATTTTAGCGCGCGGAGGTTGGCAGCGTGTATCGGTCCTCGGCGGCACGATGGCCGACATCGATCTCCTGATTGAGCAGCCGACGCTCGGCGAGACCGCCTCGGTCCAGGTCAAATCGCGCGCGAGCCAGGGCACGCTCAACGCGCACATTGCGTATTTCGAGGCGAGCGGCCTGCCGCGCACCTTCTTCGTTTGTCACTCGCCGGACGGCCAGCTCTCGATCAAGGACGCAACGGGGGTTCATTTGTGGACCGGCGAACATCTCGCCGGCATCGCAGTCAAATCAGGATTGTTCGAATGGCTGATGGACCGGGTCGGCTGACGGGTCGCTGCGGCGCGACCAAGGCCTTGCGCGAAATCGCTTCGATCGTCGGCCATGAACCTCGAAGCGCTGACCGTTGTGCGGCACGGCGAGCGTGGATCCTGGATATACAATTGTTG